>NZ_AOMD01000018.1 GCF_000336915.1 Halococcus saccharolyticus DSM 5350
TGGCCAGAACCTGACGATCGGATTCGACGAGACGATCGAGGTCAGCGAGGGCGACGAGCTCACGATGACCTACGGCGGTGTGACGAACCCCGCTGAGATGGGCAACTACACGGTGGGTGTCGCGGTCAACAACGGGACGTTCGCGAACACCACCCTCGACATCGCCGAGGCCAACGAGTCGATGATGACCACCACCGGTGGCACCGAGACCACCGAGGACGGTACCGAGATGACCGAGACCACCGAGGGTGGAGCCGAGATGACTGAAACCACCGAGAGTGGAGCGGAGACCACCGAAAGTGGGGCCGAAACCACCGAAAGTGGCGGTGACGGCGAGACCGCCGCAAACGCCAGCGGTGGCGAAGAGACGACCAGTAGCGGCAACGGTCCGGGCTTCACGCTGGTCGCCGGTGTCGTGGCGCTGCTCGCGGCCGCGCTGGTAGCCGCACGCCGCGACTGAACCCTCTCGACGCATCGTTCGACGACCTTTTCGCGGCTTTTCGGGAACGCGGCTCGGATGAGCCGAGTGCCACGGCGACGAGTCTCAGCCCACGCCGTAACGAACACGTCTGTAGCGCCGGCTCATCGGGATACCAGCAGTAGTTGTCCCGGAGTGGGGCAGTGTCGTTGGTATCAAGCCGATCGCTTTTGTTCACCCGCTCTCGTGTGCGGCGAAGACTTCGTCGTGGAGCCGATCGGCGACGATATCCATCAGCGATACGAGGTTTGCCGTATCGGCACGGTTGTACGACACCAGGGTCGAGAGCGCCTGCTGGTCACCGCGTTCGTACTGGTGCCAGAGTCTGACCGCGTCCCGGCCCGAGAGGTCCGGCCGATCGCGATCGATCCCGACCGTACGCTCGATGGCTTTCAGGCCGCCAGTGAGATCGAGCTGTCGACACGGGTACATGAGATCGACGTGCGGACGATCGATGTCGAGATCGAACGATTGTTCGAGGAAGGGGACATCGAAGCGTTTGCCGTTGAACGTCACGAGGAGGCTGGCGTCGGTGAGCTGTTCTGCGACCGCTGCCCGGGTGAGGTCCTCTCCACGGACGAGCGTGGTCGTCTCGCCGGCACGGTGAAAGCTCACGGTCGTCACGTCGCTGTGACGCGCGTCGAGTCCCGTGGTCTCGATGTCGAAAAAACAGGTCGCGTCGCGGAAGTTCTCGTAGAGCCGCCACCGGCTTGACGAGGGGAACGCCTCGTCGAAGAAGGCGGCGTCGCCCGCGTCGAGACGGTCACGCGCGGTTTCGATGAACTCCTGGATGCGGCGCTCGGTCGTCGCGCCGACGCTCGAGCCGTCGAACGCGTCCCAGTGTGTGACGCCGTCGTTCCAAAGTCGGCGTTCGGTCGCCTCCCCAACGCCGTGGACGGGAATGAAGCTGTTCTCGATGCGCACACTTCTCGAAAGGACGGTGTCGACCTAAACGCTTCTCTCGACGCCCGCACGATTTCGCTCCCCGTCTTTGAGGGAGTGGTTAGAGGACGGTGCCGTGTTTCTTGTCGGGCAGCGACTTCTCGACGTCCTCGTAGAACGCGAAGCGTGCTGCGAGCTCCTCGCGGAGGTCGCTCGGCGGCACGATCTCGTCGATCACCACCTCGTTCGCCATCCGGTGAACGTCGATGTCCTCGCGGTACTCCTCCCGGAGTTCGGCCTCGCGTTCGGCGCGCTCTTCGTCGTCCTCGATGTCGTCGAGTCGGTTGCGGTAGACCGCGTTGATCGCGGCCTCGGGTCCCATGATGGCGATCTCGCCCGACGGAAGGCCGAGCGTCGCCTCGGGGTCGTAGGCCGGTCCGCTCATCGCGTAGATCCCCGCGCCGTAGGCCTTCCGGAGGACGACGCACTGTTTCGGGACCGTCGCCGACGACGTGGCGTAGATCATCTTCTTGCCCTGTTCGAGGATGCCGTCCTTCTCGACCTGCGAGCCCGCCATGAACCCTGGCGTGTCACAGAGATACAGCAGCGGGATGTTGTAGGCGTCACAGGTCCAGACGAACTCCGCGGCCTTCTCGGCCGCATCGGGGAAGATCGCGCCCGCACGGTGGGCGGGCTGGTTCGCGACCACACCCACGGGCCGGCCGTCGATCCGGCAGAACGCGGTCACGATCTCCGGGCCGTACTGCTCGCGGAGTTCGAGCACGCTCCCGCGGTCGGCGACGCGATCGATCACCTCGTGGACGTCGTACCCTCGGTTCGGCTGTTCGGGGATCACCGAATCGATCCCGTCGGGCGATCGTGCGGGCGGAGCGGCGTCGGCGCGGGGTGGTTTCTCGTCCGAGTTGTCCGGCAGGTAGGTGATGAGCTGGGCGACGAGTTCGCGGGCGTGCTCCTCGTCCTCGGCTACGAGGTCGGCGCTGCCCGATTCGGCGGCGTGGACCTGCGCACCACCGAGGTCCTGAAGGTCGATCTCCTCGCCGGTCACCATCTCGACCATCCGGGGCGAGGCGATCGCCATCGCACTCATCCCTTCGACCATCACGGTGAAGTCGGCGAACACGGGCGTGTAGGCCGCACCGGCGATACAAGGGCCGTAGAGCACGCAGATCTGCGGGACGCGCCCAGACAGCATCGAGTGGTTGTAATAGTATTTCCCGATCCCTTCGCGGTTGGCGAAGAAGCCGGTCTGCTGGTCGATCCTCCCACCAGAAGAGTCCATCAGGTAGAGGACCGGCCGACCGGTCTTGAGCGCGCGCTGTTGCATCCGGAGGAACTTCTCGACGCCCTTCTCGGCCATCGAGCCGGCCTTCACGGTGAAGTCGTTCGCCATCGCGTGGATGTCTCGGCCCTCGAACTCCGCCGCGCCGGTCA
Source organism: Halococcus saccharolyticus DSM 5350 (assembly GCF_000336915.1). Lineage (NCBI taxonomy): Archaea > Methanobacteriati > Methanobacteriota > Halobacteria > Halobacteriales > Halococcaceae > Halococcus > Halococcus saccharolyticus. Next base: position 2,813 of record NZ_AOMD01000018.1, read on the forward strand.
GAAGGCCGTCGCCGGGCAGTCGGGTGTTCGGGTCCGGATCTTCGACTTCGGGACTATCGGGATGCCAGTCGTCGAAGCCCGCGAACCGGCCGTCCTCGAAGGTGAACCCGCCCTCGCCGAACCAGAGGTCGAGCCGGTCGCGGACGAACAGTTTGCCCTGGTCGTCGAGGCGCTCTCTGTACTTCTCGGGCCCGCCGAGTTCGATGTCCGTGATCTCCTCGCGCAGGCGCTCCTCGCGCTCGGTCGGGCCGTGATCTGCTGTCCCAACTGACCCCTCAGATTCGCGTGATTTGGACTCGGACGACTCGGTCTCGGGCGGTTCGACGCTCACCGTGGATTCTTCGGCGTCACCGACGTAGACCGTGACGTTCTCGCCGACGTGTTCTGCCAGCGCACTCCCGACAACACGTGCCTCCTCGTCGCTCGCGTCCCCACCGATGCGGATGTCCATGTTCTTCGATGCGCAAGAATTGCGGAAAGGGTTTTCCATGCTGGCCCGCGTCGGGTGAACCCGAAACTATTGCTACTTCGGCTGGTGTCACCGGAGTCTGTAGTATCGGAAACCGCTGCGATGCCGACACAAGTGAGAACCGCGGACCACATACCCTCCCAGCCGATTCGCTCGCTCCACTCGCTCATCCACCGTCAGAGCGAATCTCTGACGAGCCTGCGCTCGCATTGCTCGCGCAGACCTCGCGCGAGTCGTGCGCTACGCGCGCTCACGGTCGTGCCTCCCCGTTCGCGCAGTCGGCGGCCCTCACTTCGTTCGCGCCGCCCGCGCACTCCCGCGCGCCACTCCACGGCTACATTGTCGGAAGTCGCGTCGGGCGATAGGCATTCGAGCTACTCTAACCCTCATTCCGAGACCGCTTCCGCGAGCGCGACCGTCTCCTCGGTCGTCCCGTCGCTCACGACGGCGTGGGTGATGTCACCCTCCGTCCAGACGATGATCGTTCGTCCTTCGAGCGTGGCCGCGGTGGCGTCGTCGCCGTTCACCGAGACGGCGGTCCCGTTGAGTTCGTCGTAGGGGAGGCTCTCGGCATCGGTCGTGAGGAGCGTGGCGTTCGACGCTCCGTCGGCGTACTGCTGGGCGACGGTCGTTCCGCCGCCGGCGCTCGTCACGACGGCTCCCTCGAAGGCGAACCCGTCGGCGTCGAGCGTCGGCAGGTCGCGGTCGGTCGCGTCCTGTGTTGCTCCGAATTCGTCGTAGGTCGTCGCCCCGACCGCACTGTCACGATCAGTCGGTGGTGCGAACGTGCTCTCGTCGATGCTGACGTTGAACCGCTGGTCGTCGTAGCGCACCACGGTCGCGTTCGTACCGTCGCTCACGCGCTGTTTGAGCACCCGGTCGTCCTCCGTCGCGATCCAGATCGTCCCGGCGACGTCGACGCTCTCGTTTTCGTGTTCGATTTCGACGACGTAGGCCTCGGTTCTGTTGAGCGTCTCGGTTCCGGTGTTGGTTGCAGTAAGGTTCGTCTCGGACCAGTTCGCGGGTGCCGACTGCTTTGCGTCCTCCCACTCCGTTGTCAGCTCCTCACAGTCAAGCGAGGAGACGTTCTCATGGATCATCGAGACGTTCGCCTGCACCGCCGAGGCGTTCACGTCGTCCGGAAGAGTGGGCTGGTTCGGCAGCTCTGCCTCATCCGCTCTGCTCTGGACGGCCTCACAGACCTCGCTTGCCTCCCACGACGACGCGTTCTCGACGTTCCACGTCCGCTGGACGCCGATTTCGGGAGCGGAGACCCACGCAACGCTTTCGTTCGTTCCGGCCGTCATTGTCGTGTCGTTGTACGTCGCGCTCACGCGCGCTCCCTCCTCGGCAAGCGCGTACTCGACGGTCGCGGATCGTTCGTCGGTCGCGTTCGAGACCGTGACGTCGGCGCTGCCGGTCAGAGTTTCGGCGTTCCGATACTGGTCGTGAGCGTTCTCGAGAACCGTCTCCCCGGACGGTCCATCGGGAGTCGACTGGGCGAACGCCACGCCGCCGACGGCCCCCACGACGAGCACCAGCGCGAGGGCGACGGCAGGCGAGACGCGCCCCCGATCCCCGCGACTGTCCTCTTGGTCAGCCATTAAACGGTGTTGGAACTTGTGGGGTAAATACTCACGGTCGGTCGTCCCGATGGATCGGCGTGAAAGAATCCCGATCCACCGCGACGGCACGAACCCCGGCAATCTTCATGGTTCTGAGTCCCGTAGTGACTCCCAGTGAGCCAGCCTGCCTCCACGACGGGATCGACCGAAGACACATCCGTGGTGCGCCTCGCCGATGTCCGGAAAACCTACGATCTCGGCGGCACCGTCGAGGCGCTCGCCGGCGTCTCGCTGACGCTCGACGAGGGATCGTACACCGCTGTGATGGGGCCGAGCGGGTCGGGCAAGAGCACCCTCCTCAACCTCGTTGGTGCGCTCGACACGCCCGACGAGGGCAGTGTCGAGGTCGCGGGCCACGACGTCGCCATCGACTCCGAAGACGACCGCGCCGCGATCCGCGGGACCGAGATCGGCTTCGTCTTCCAGACGTTCAACCTGATGCCCCGGTCGAACGCCGTCGAGAACGTCACACTCCCCCTCGTGTTCGACGACTGGTCGCGCGACCGGCGGCGCGAGCGCGCACGGGAGGTGCTGGAGCGGGTCGGGCTCGGCGACCGACTCGATCACCGCCCGACCGAACTTTCGGGGGGCCAGCGCCAGCGGGTTGCGATCGCGCGGGCGCTCGCACCCGATCCGTCGGTCGTACTCGCCGACGAGCCCACGGGAAACATCGACACTGAAACCGGGAACGAGATCATGGCGCTGCTCGGCGAGGTACACGCCCGCGGGAACACCATCCTGCTCGTGACCCACGAGCGCCGGATCGCGGAACACGCCGATCGAATCGTCCACATCCGTGACGGCGTGATCGAATCGATCGAGCAGCTCGACACCGACGAGCACGACACCGCCGACCACGACGACAGAGCGGCGGGCGATCGGTCCGGAGAGCGCCACTCGGCGGACGGCTCGATCGGGCGGGACGAGTGACGATGGACCTCCGGGAAACCCTGCGGATCGCAACCCGTTCCATTCGATCACACAAGCTCCGATCGGTGCTGACGGTGATCGGGGTTGTTATCGGGATCGCGTCGGTGGTCACGTTCGCCACGTTCGGCGCGAGCGTCGAGGCCGACATCGTCGGCGAGATCGGGAGCACGACCGCGAGCAACGTCTACGTCCTGCCCACACCGGGCGGCGAGGACGGTGGCGACGGTGGCCCCGGGCCAGGGATCGGCGGGCTCGCCCAGCCGGTGTTCACGACCAGCGACGTCGAGGGGTTGCGCGAGATCGAGGGCGTCCGCCAGGTGCTGCCGCGCGGCAACGTCGGAGTGAGCGCGCTCAGCCACGCGAACGACACCGTCTCACGCTCGCAGATCACCGCGACCACGCCAGCCTCCTTCCCTGCGGACGCGATCGTTTCGGGGCGAGCGTTCCAGACGGGCGAACGGGCGGTGGTCGTGAGCGAGGCCGCCACCCGAGCCTTCGAGGACAACCTCTCGGTCGGTGACAATCTCTCGATCACCCGCGCGAACGGTGGGGAGGTCCGCGTTGAGGTCGTCGGCGTCGCGAACCGGACGGCCGGCCAGTTCTCCTTCGCCTCCTTCGCCGGCCAGCCGCGTTTTTACGTCCCGATCGACCCGTTCTACGAGACGACGATCGAGAGCCCCTCGCTCGGTGTGAGTCAGAACGCCTACCCCCAGGTGACGGTGGTCGCGGAACCGGCACGGATCGAGACGGTCAAGGACGACGTCCAGGCGTATCTCGGGGAGTCGGACGCCGCGGAGCTGAAGCCCGAATCGGTCGAACTGTCGGCCCAGACCAGCGGTGACTTCGTGGAGGACATCCAGGAAATCATCAACCAGGTCACGCGGTTCGTCACCGGGATCGCGGTGATCGCGCTCATCGTGGGCGCGATCGGGATCGCGAACATCATGCTGGTGAGCGTCACCGAACGCACCCGTGAGATCGGGATCATGAAGGCCGTCGGCGCGCGCAACCGCGACGTGATGGGGCTGTTCCTCGCCGAGGCCACGGTGCTCGGCGGGGCCGGAGCGATCGTCGGCCTTCCGTTGGGTCTCGCGGTGGCCTACGGCGCGACGGCGTACGCCGAGGTGGCGTTCACGCCGGCATACGTCTGGTTCGCGATCGCGGTCGGCGTCGGCGTGTTGGTGGGTGTCGTCGCCGGTCTCTACCCCGCGTGGCGGGCGGCCCGCGTCGATCCCATCGACGCGCTCCGGTACGAGTAGTGCGCCCTCTATTTGTCGATTACTCGTCTGCCGACTCATCGCCGTGCCGGAGTCGCTTTCGAACCGCTCTGACGCCGGTTGCAAGAACAGCTACCGTACCGATTACCGCGGTGCCGATCGCCAGCACCCACGGCCCTCGCGGTTCCCACGCGTCGTCCGAGCGATCGGTCATCTCACTCGTCACCGACCGCCGCTTCGAGGCCATCGATCAGCTCCGCGTTGCCGAGGTGGACTGGCACTCGATCGTGGAGATCATCGGGATCGACGTCGAGCAGCGAGCGCTCGCCGTCCGAAGACTTCCCGCCCGCCGACTCGACGATGTACGCCATCGGATTCCCCTCGAACTGGAGACGGAGCTTGCCCTCGGGAGCGGAGTCGAGCGCCGGGTAGGCGAACACGCCGCCGTAGGTCATCACCTGGTTCACGTCGCCGATCATCGCGCCGCCGTAACGGAGCTTCAGCGAGGTGTCCGACTCGATCTCGCGCGCGTAGTCGGTGAATTCCTCTGTCCAGTCGGGGACACGGCCGCCGAACCCGTACACCGTCGGATCGTCGGGCAGAGAGATGTCCTCGCGGGCGGTGTGGCGCTCGCCGTCGCTGATGACGTATTCCGTCACGCTTCCGTCGACGGCGGCCACCATCGTCGTGATCGGGCCGAGGAGGACGTAGGCGGCGGCGACGAGGTCGCGGCCGCGTGCGGGGAGCGCGGCGTCGTAGACCGCGACGATCGTCCCCATCGCGTTGTTCGGCTTGAGATTGGAAGAGCCGTCGAGGGGATCGACCGCGACCGCCAACCCACCGTCACCGCTGTCCGCTGTTTCTTCGTCGGCCCCGATGACCGCTTCGCGCTCCTCGCTCGCGTAGCTACCGACGCCGTCGATCGCGAGCAGTCGCTCTTCGAGGAGCTGGTCGGCGTGAACGTCCGCCGCGAGCTGGTCCTCCCCACTAGGATTCTCGCCCTCGACGTACTCGCGTCGGCCGACGAGCCCCTCGCGGATCTCGGGGGTCGTCCCGGCGACGATGTCGAGGATCGCTTCGATCGTCGATGCGTGACTCATCGGTCAGTCGAGCGCGGCGTCGACCGACGCCTCCTCGAAGATCACCTGTTCGAGCGCGTCGAGGAGTTCGGTCGGGTTCTCGCGCTGCCAGATGTTCCGGCCGACCGCGAGCCCCGCACCACCGGCGTCGATCACCGACTTCACGCTCTCGAGGAACGCCTCATCCGAGACCTTCGACCCACCGGACATGATGACTTTCGTGCCGTTCGGTCCGCCCGCCGCCCGGACGGCGTGTTCCATCGCGTCGCGGCTGCCGGGGTACTTGACTTTCGCGACATCGGCCCCGAGTTCGAGCGCCTGTCGTGCGGCGTAGGCGATGGTTCCGGCGCTCGTGTCGTTTTTGAGTCCCTGTCCGCGAGGGTACGACCACATCACGGAGGGGAGATCGTACTCCCGGGCGGCCTCGTGGGCGTCGCGGAACTCCTCGGCCATCTCGATCTCGTGGTTCGAGCCACCGTAGAGGGTGAACCCGATCGCGTCCGCGCCCAGGTCGGCGGCGTACTCGACCGAGCAGTTTACTGCACTATCCGGCTCGCCCATCCAGAGGTTCGAGGTGCCGTTGAGCTTCGCCACCAGCGCGACGTCGTCCTCGTAGGAGGGGTAGTACCCCTCGGCGATCCCCTTCTGGACCGCGATCGACGTGACTGCGTCGTGGGTTGCGACATCAAAGACGGTCTGGGGGTCCATCCGCTCTTCGAGTCCTTCGAAGTCGGTCGGACCGTGTTCGAGGCCGTGATCGTAGGCGAGTATCAGGATCTTGCCGTCGCGCGCGATCGCCGAATCGTCGAGTGCGAGCATACGTGAACCACCCGCGATGGCGACTAATAGTTTGTGTGAAAGACCGGGACACCCGTCGATGTGTCTCGTGGGTTACGGTCTGGCGGTGGCGCGCGGGAGGGCGTCGAAGACGCCCGACTCGTGCGAGGGATGACTGAGCGAACGAGCGGAGCGAGTGAGCGAAGGAGTCGGTCGGGGAGACGTGTGGCCTGCGGTTCTCATTTGTATCGTGATCGTCGTCGACGAGACGGTATCATCGCCAAATTCCGTCATACGCCCGTTCAGACACTTCCGACAAACAGTATCACTCCGTCCAGTCGTCTTCTGAGATGGTGGTTCGGCGGAAGTCCCTCGTCACACGGGGCTCGGTGGGGGTAACTGCTCGTCATCACCACCGACGGGCCGTAGCGTGCCGGGGAACAAAAGCTCCCTGTCGTACGGATCGGCGTAGGTTGGATGGTTCGAACGAGCGCACCTACGCGAACACCTGGCCGAACAGTGCGCTCTCGCCACGGTGGAGTCGTTCGAGAAACGCCGACTTGCTGATCCCGATCTCCGCCGCGACCTCCGCGGCGGTCGCCCCGCGCGGTACGGCGAAGTAGTCCATCCCGACGGCGGTCCGAAGCGCCTCCTCCTGTCGTGGGGTGAGGTCCCACTGCTGGACGACCGTGCTCTCGTCCTCTGCACCCAACGGATAAGTCCGTTCGAGCGTGACGCCGACGGTCTCGCCGGCTGTATCGAGTACCCCGCGGAGGACTTCTTGGCCCACCACCGCGCCGGTGAGCGTTGCACTCCCATCACGATACTGGAGCGACTCGACCATGAACCCCGCACTCACGAGGTCGTGGACCACACAGAGGTGTTTCGAGAGACACCGCCCGTTCCGCCGGCCGTCGACCGACGAGACGTGGAGATATCGAATGCGGTCGTCGGCGTCGAGCGACGCTACGAACGCCTCGGAGTCGGGTGCGGTGAACCGCAACAGTGCGTAGCCGTCCGCTCGGAGCTGGGGCGGCCGTGCGTCGACGGTCACTCCTGCCGCGCGCGTGGCGTCAGCCAGCGGACAGTCGTCGTTCTGTACTTTGAATTCGACCACGAGACACTCGTCGATCATGGATAGGGTATGACACAGTTACATATAAACTCCGTTCATGAACGGGTCAAAGTCTATCCGGTCCCGCGTACAAGATAGTGACAGAACGATGGACCTCGATACCGTAAAGGAACGTGCTGGACCGCGGGAGTTCAGCCCGAAAGACGACATGCCCGAGGAGTACCGCAAGGCCGCGACCCGGATGATCCAGTTCCACGCGAACTCCGAGATCATGGGAGCGTACCTCGAACGGCCGTTCATTCGAGAGGCACCCAGTTTAGAACGGAAGCTCGCGTACTCGGCGAAAGTTCAGGACGAGCTCGGCCATGGCCAGCTCCTCTACCGGGCCGCCGAATCGCTCGGAATCAAGAGTCGCGACCAGATGCTCGACGAGCTCGCCAACGGTGAGGGGAAGTTCCTGAACTGCTTCCATTACCCGATGGACTCGTGGGTCGAGGTGCCGATGATCGCGTTCTTCGTCGACGGGGCCGCGATGCGCCGCCAGGCCACCCTCCGGCGGTCGAGCTGGGAGCCCTACGCCCACGCGATGGACAAGGTGTGCTTCGAGGAGGGCTTTCACATCAAACACGGCGAGAGCATCCTCGCCGAGCTCGCGAGCGGCTCGAAGAAGGAACAAGAAATGGTTCAGGACGCCTTCGAAACGTGGTGGCCCCGGATCATCCAGTTCTTCGGGCCGACCGACGACAAGTCGACCCACCACGACTTCGCCGCCGAGGTCGGGCTGAAGCAGATGACGAACGACGGGCTCCGCCAGGCGTTCCTGAACTCCTACGTCCCGAAGGCGAAGGAGTACGGCCTCGAAATCCCGGACACGCCCACCATCGAGCACGACGAGGAGACCGACACCTACGAGATCGCCGAGGACGAGCTCGACTGGGACGAGTTCTTCACGGTCTCGAAAAACGAGTACGAGGGTGGCAAGCACCAGATCGACGCCCGCAAACGGGCCCAAGACACCGTGGCGTGGGTCCGCGAGAGCCTCGACGAGTCCGAAGGGGCCACCGGCAGCCACGCACCACAGGCGGCCGACTGATCATGATCTGGGAAGTGTTTCGCCAGGAGAAGCCGGGCGAGTACCACACCCACTGCGGGAACGTCCACGCGCCCGACCGCGAGATGGCACTGATGTTCGCCCAGATCCAGCACGCCAGGCGCAAGCCGACCCATAGCCTTTGGGTTGCCCCCTCCGAAGAGATCAGCGAGGTCGACGAGAGCGAGGCGGCGTTCGGCGGGACCACGAACAAAGCCTACCGATGGGCGACGAGCTACAACATCGAACCGGTCGCCGAGGAGGTCGCCGACTCCGAGAGTGAACAGGCCGAGGCCGAGCGCGCCAGGGGTGAGAACTGATGGCCGCCACTGCCGACCTCTCGGCCCCGAACGACCTCTCCGATCGTGAACGCGAGGCGGTCGAAGCGCTGCTCTACCGACTCGCCGACGACGAGTTCGTGATCGCGGACCGGTACACCGACTGGCAGGTCCACGCACCCACCATCGAATCCGACATCGCGATCGCGAACATCGCCCAGGACGAACTCGGCCACGCGCGGCTCTGGTACGACCTCCTGGAGGATTTCGGCTACACCGAGCCCGACCTGATCTGGGAGCGCGATCCCGACACCTTCCGGCACAGCACGCTCTGTGAGCTCCCGTTCGCCGAGGGCGACTGGGCCGACGCGATCGTCCGGTCGTACCTCTACGACGAGGCTGAACACCTCCGGCTGGGCGCGCTCGAAGGCTCGTCGTACCCCCGCATCCGCGACCGGATCGGAAAGGTCACGAGCGAGGAGGACTACCACCGCGAGCACGCCGAGAACTGGCTCCGCCGGCTCGCGGGCGGCGACGAGGGTCGCGAACGTGTCCAGGATGCCGTCGACCGGCTGTTCCCCCATGCGTTGGCGCTGTTCGAACCCGTGGGCGAGGTCGAAGACGACATCGACGACCTCGGGCTCCGGACCCGGACGCTCGAGGACATGCGGGCCGAGTGGGTCGAGACTGTCACCGACACCCTGACCTCGATCGGGATCGACGTCGAGCGCCCGCACGTCGAGGACGGCCAGGTCGCCGAGGAAGACCTGCCCGAACACGTCGGCCGCGACGGTGATCACACCGATCACTGGAGCACGCACTTCGACGAGATCACCAACACATACCGCGAACTCGAACGCCACGACGCCACCCGGCTGATGGAGGACCCCGACGATGAGTAGCGAGATCGACGCCGTTCCCGACCCGGATGCCGAGTACTGCGCGTACACCGACTACACCGAAGGCGAGGACGTCGACGGGCTGCCGGCGACTGGTGAGGACACCGAAGGCACCGAGCGCGACGTGTGGGACGCGCTCTACGACGTCCAGGATCCCGAGATGCCGATCAGCATCGTCGACCTCGGGCTGATCTACGGCGTCACCGTCGACGGGGATCGCGCCGCGATCGACATGACGCTCACGTATACTGGGTGTCCTGCCCGCGACATGCTCCGCGACGAGATCCGCGAAGCCGTCGCCGGCGTGTCGGGGATCGAGTCGGTTGACCTCCGCCTGGTCTGGAGCCCTGGGTGGTCGATCGAGATGGTGACCGACCAGGGCAAAGAAGACCTCCGCGAGTTCGGCCTGAGCATCTGACCATGCCCCGCAGGAGCCTCGATCCGAGCGTCGACACGACCGGCAAGCACGACCACGCCGAGTGTCCGTACTGCGGATCGACCGAGACGGAGCGCGAGCACCCGAAAGGGCCGTCGCTCTGTCGCTCGATGCATTACTGTCACGACTGCGAACAGCCGTTCGAGAAGTTCGAATAGCGTCGTTCGTCGCGACCTACCGGCAACACGCTGCTTTCGTCCGTTCCATATTCGCCGACACGTCCCCGAGCACCGATTCCTTTCATCGTTCCTTCCGGCTCGGCCATCAGTCGTCTCAACTCACCATCGGTATCGCCGACAGACTGGATCTATAGAATAAAATTAAAATATTATACCCAATCGGACCGAAACCCTCCTACGCTGCATCCGATCGCACCTCGTTATCGATACTCAACTAATTCGATACCTATCGAACTACAGCAGCTATTTGATCGGAATATGATGGAATAAGACGATAGAGCTGGATTCTTATCTGGCACAAAACTGTGGAAAGCAGATCTTGGTAATCCAAAATTATTTCCAATATAATTATGTAGTATTGGGGAATAGCAGAAATAAGGAGAAAACATAAACAAATATGCCGTATTACTCTTCGTATCGATCCAGCATAGTCGCGAGCATTTAGTATGCAATATCTTCTAACTATTATATTCTGGAACGGAGTCCGTTCGAGCTTGTAACAACTGTAGTGCTGTTCTAGAAACGTCATCGACGAGATCGAATGGTCCGAGCTATTCGGACAACACGCTCTACCAGGACACTCCGAACATCGGACGCATTGATCCAAGGGTTCTCCTCCAAGACTGGCCGTGAGATCGATCAGACGAGATCTCGGTTCTTTCGTCTTGCCACCCATCGAAACATCTCCCCACGTTGTTCGAAAACATACGTAGTTCGAGCAGCGATAAATCGATAATTCGGTTTTAATGTCGGGATAACACATGGATATCGAATTATGATCCGACAACGTCCCAGAAATATCGTCCAAGATGCTCGAACACTTTGATCCGTGATCCGTCAGCCGAAGAAGCGTCTCGTTCAAGATTGTCGCTGCCGGCAGTACGATTGCTGACCGATTTGGCTCCTCCGCTCGAATTTCTATCGAACGGAGTCCATCGTTCGACGCTCTTCGTCTCGAACGAGTGTTGTGGCGGCGCTACCCGCTATGGACATTCACCGGGTAGCCACAAACGACTCGAGACAGGCTGTATCACACGTGGCGAACTCCTCGAAGGTCGAGATTGTACTGGCGTCGGTCCGAAACAGCAGCCGCTTGTGACGGCTCCCGGTCTCGATCTCTCTGCCGCAGTTCTCACACGTGGCCGGGCTCCCAACGAAGACGACCCGCGTCGAGACCTGCTCGAGGCGTGGGTGATCCGTGGAGAGTCGGCGTTCTGGCGCTGCTGCCATCGGCACGAACTCCGTTCCCTGGCATCTTAAACCGTGGTGTTCGTGCCGTTCGCTATCGGATCGTGGAATCCTTCGAAAATCGTCTTTACCGTGTATCCGGCACGCTGCGCCGCGAATCTTCAGAATTCGACCGTCTCGAGGATGCCGTCCTGGATCCGCACCGCCTGCGGTAGGTAGTAGTCCTCGAGCGCGTGGAGCGGTATCGGCGCATCGAGGCCCGCGATCCGCTTGATGGGGGCCTCTTGATACATGAGCGCTTCCTCCTGGATCGTCGTGGCGATCTCCGCGCCGACTCCTCCGGTCTTCGGCGCTTCGTGAACTACGGCCGCACGACCGGTCTTCTCGAACGACGCCACCACGGTCCCGGCGTCGAGCGGCGAGAGCGTCCGGAGATCCACCACCTCACAGTCGACGCCGTGTTCGTCGGCAAGGTTGTCGGCGGCGATGAGTGTCGGGCGGGTCATCGCACCCCACGTGTACACCGAGATGTCCGATCCCTCGCGGCGCACGGCAGCCTCGCCCAGCGACACCTCGTACGACTTCTGGGGGACTTCTTCGCGGAACGCCCGGTAGATGAGTTTGGGTTCGAGGAACATCACGGGATCGGGGTCCCGGATCGCCGCAGTCAGCAGTCCCTTGGCGTCGGCGGGCGTACTCGGAATCACTACTTTGAGGCCTGGTTCGTGGACGAAGAAAGCCTCTTTCGACTCGGAGTGGTGTTCGGGTGCGCGGATCCCGCCACCGTAGGGCGCGCGGACCACCAGCGGACAGGTGTACTGGCCGTGACTCCGGCTCCGGAGTCTCGCCGCGTGACTCACGAGCTGGTCGAACGCGGGGTACATGAATCCCATAAACTGCATCTCCGCGACCGGGCGCAGCCCTGAGAGCGCGAGCCCGATCGCCGAGCCCACGATTCCCGACTCCGCGAGCGGCGTGTCGACCACGCGCCCGCCGCCGAACTCGTCGTAGAGTCCTTCGGTCGCGCGGAACACTCCGCCATTTTTGCCAACGTCCTCGCCGAGCACCATCACCCGATCGTCGCGCTCCATCTCGGTATGGAGTCCTTCTCGAACGCCTTCGACCAGCGTCAGACGCTCGGTCATCGATCCCGCCTCCGTGGCCGCCGCCGAACTCATCCCAGCACCTCCGCGAACGCATCGTCGCCGTACTTCTCGCGGAGTGTGCTCAGTTCGTCGAACTGTTCTTGGAGTCGATTGGGGGTCTCCTCGTAGACGTGCTCGATCATCCGCTCGGGCGACGTCTCGGCCGCCTCGGCGGTCTCGATCGCCGTGGCGACCTCCGCTTCGATCCGAGCCTCGATCTTCGCTTCGCGCTCCGCGTTGAGGACGTCGGTCTGGTAGAGGTAGGTTTCGAGGCGATCGAGCGGGTCGCGGTCGCGCCACGCCTCGCTCTCGGCTTCGTCGCGGTAGACCGACGGATCGTCGGAGGTGGTGTGGGCACCGTAGCGGTACTGGACCGACTCGATGAGCGTCGGCCGACGCTCGTCGTCGGTCGGGGCTTTCGCCTTCTTGATCGCCGCGCGAGTGACCGCGTACACCGCGAGTGGATCCATCCCGTCGACACGGACGCCCTCGACGCCGTACGCGTGGGCCTTTTCCGCGATGGTCTCGCTCGCGGTCTGGCGCTCGCGGGGAACCGAGATCGCCCACTGGTTGTTGTTGCAGACGAACACCGCCGGGACGTCGAACACGCCCGCGAAGTTAAGACCCTCGTGGAAGTCGCCCTCGCTGGTCGCGCCGTCGCCGAGGTGACAGAGCACGGCCGTGTCGTCGTTGCCCTGCAACATCTGCCCCCACGCCATCCCCATCGCCTGAGGAACTTGCGTGGCGATCGGGATGTACTCCGGCATGAGGTTGACGTCGTCCGGAATGGCGTACCCCTCGCGGTAGCCGCGCAGCGTTTTCAGTAACGCCGCGAGATCGGCCCCGTGGACGTACTTCGCGGCGTGATCACGATAGGTCGGGAACAGCCAGTCTTCATCGTCGAGCGCGTGGCTGGTGGCGACCTGAGAGCCTTCTTGGCCGGTCATCGGCGCGTAGGTCGCGATCCGGCCCTGGCGCTGGAAACTCACCGCCCGCTGGTCGAAGTGGCGGGCGAGTTTGATGTCCGCGTACATCTCGAGGAGTTCCGCCTCGGACAGTGCCGGCGGCTCGGCGCTCGACAGGAGGGTGCCGTCGTCATCGAGGATGCGGATGGGTTCGTCGTCGAGCTGAGCGGTTTCGATGGCGTTCTGGTAGTCAGTGTCGTCTTGAGTGCTCATTGGTGGTATGGGTCGGTCGGCTGGCTGTCGGCTGCTCGATCGGTGCGGTAGGTGGGACGGTCGAGTGGGCCAGACGTCGTCATCGACGCTCGCTCGAACGGTGAACCGTCACGGTGAGCCCGATCCATCCGTCTGTGACCGGCCGACGAGTGCTGCGTCGCGGTCACGATTTACCGGGATGGCTCGTGTTCGGAGATCCGCCAGCATAACTGTAAATTTCCCAATCGCGCTAAGGATGGCGTTGGAGCGCCACGATGGCTGGATAGCAGCGCGAATCGATGGTTCGCTGGCGGAAACCATACACATCAATCGCGGGGGATAGAACATAATAGTTTCGTGACTCCAGTTCACACGGAGATACCATCCGGAAATCGCGGATCGTCTCCGCTGACACCGTAACATTCTGGCAATGATCTCGAACAGCACGACACGCGAACGACGACTGCTGTCGAAGTGTCGGGGACGTCCCATCGGCAGTCGCGTCGTGAGGCATCGAAACGTCTTTTCGCCAGCTTTCTAGCGGAAGCCTTTATCTCGCTCCTTCGGGTAGTACCCTCGTGGAAATAACAGTTCTCGGAACGGGGAGCCCGGTCCCGACGCTCGAACGCGCAGGAACGAGCATCGCGATCGAGATCGACAACGAGACGCTGTTGATCGATTGCGGTCCCGGCACCACCCACCGCTGTATCGAGCACGGCGTTCATCCCGCCGAAATCGAGTCGCTGTTTTTCACCCACCAGCACATGGACCACAACGCCGATTTCTTTCACTTCGCCATCGCGAGCTGGTCGCTCGGCCGCGAGTCACTCACCGTCTATGGCCCGCCAGGCACCGATCGGCTGCTCGCGGCGCTCACCGACGTCTATCGAGAGGATATCGACTACCGAACGCGATTCTACGACGATGACGGTATCGAGGACATCGAGTGGATCGAGACCGACGGCGATCTCACTGTCGAGGGCGAGGACTGGCGTGCGAGCGCGCTCCCAGTGGACCACTCGATCGAGACCTACGCCTACCGGTTCGACACCGAGGGAGGTTCGTTCGTGTTCTCGGCCGACACGACGCCGATCGGGTCGCTCCCGGAGTTCGCGGCCGATGCGGACGTGCTCCTTCAGGATGCCTGCGTCGCGCGCGAGACCACGCCGCCGGGAGAGCGACAGGGTCTGGTCTGGGATCGACTGACCGAGCCGATGTCGGATGCGCAGGCCGATCGGCTCTCACGGACCCACTGCTCGCCCGCCGAGGCAGGCGAGATTGCAGCCGAGGCTGGGGTCGAAATGCTCGTCCTGACTCACCTGCTGCCCTATCGGGACACAGACGCGATGGTCGCAGACGCGGAATCGACTTTCGGAGGCGAGGTCGTCGTCGCCGAGGACGGGAGCACGTTCTCGGTGTGAATCGGTCTTCCGGTGGGCCGATCGCGGGGCGAGAAGGGGAGGTGAGTCGAACTCTCAGCCTACGATCCCGAGCTGGGAACCCGCGCCGAGCAGCCCGAAGACGATCACGAGCAGCGTGGCGACGGCGTAGTACGTCTTCGCACCGGTTCCGGGTTGGAACCGGGCGGGGAGGTGCTCGCGAACGACGTAGTAGTTGGCGACGTAGTAGAAAAACTGGAACACCGAGACCATGATCGCCGCCCCGACGACCAGCGTGACCGGCAGCGAGCCGATGACGAGTAGGGGAACGAAGCTGATCACGGCCATCAGAATCACGAGCGTCTTGCGGACCCGCTCGGTGTCCATCTCGCGTTCGAGCACCAGGGGCAGGATGTCGCTCGCGACCCGGGGTGCACCGTCGAGGAGGGTGATGACCGTCGAGTAGAGCGCCGCGAACGCCCCGACGATCATCGCCCAGTAGGCCCACGGCCCGAACGACTCCTCCAGAATGCTGCCGAGCGCGATGGCGAGGTTCTGGTCGGTCGGCGGGTTGGGATAGAGCACGTTCGCCCCGAGTAGGATCATCGCGACGATGAGGACGAACGTGAACGCGTACGCGAGGTTGAAGTCACGGCGGCCAGTCTTGATCCACGCCGCGATGTAGTCGTGGAACTGCTCGTCGTGTGGGTCGAGGTTCCGATCGCGGAGCGCGCGTGCGCCCTGCTCTTTCGCCATCGACCAGCTCGCGAGATTGATCGTCGTGCCGAGGCCGGTCGGCGCGAACCCCGCCATCGAGGCGAACAGCCCGAGGAACACCGCCGACCGGAGCTCGGGCACTGCGAAGGCGGTCTCGGCGATCACCTCGGCCGAAGGCGGTGCGACGAAGATGCCGAGCACCAGTAGGACACCAAGTGCGACGACGAATAGTTTGAGAACGGTTTCGAGCAGGCTGTACCGCGAGGAGACGACGAGCACGGTCGCGACAACGAGGAGGAGAGCGTACGCCGGAAGCCGCCCGAGGCCGGGAACGACCGCCGATAGAAAGCTGGCCGCCGCGACCCCGACCGAGCCGGCGATGATCGTCTGCGGGACGACCACGATGAGCAGCGTCACCCACTGCGCCCAGTGGTTGGGTCCCGGGAGGTCGCCGTACCCCTCGACCGGGTTGCGACCGACGCCGTAATTGTATCTGACGCCGAGCTCCCAACCGCCGTATTTCACGAGGAACACCGCTGCCGCGATCCAAATGGCGAAGACTCCATAGAGACCGCTGATCGTCGGTGCGAGCACGATGTGACTCGATCCGATCGCGGTCAGCGCCCACAGCAACGAGGGCCCGAAGTGGTTCCGGAGGAACCCACCCCAGCTCTCGGCGGGGTAGTTCAGCTCCTCGCCGATCCGTTCGTCCTCCGTCGTGGTTGTCTCGGTGTTTGTTGCCATACGGCAGCCGAACGAGCGCCACCACAAGTAGTTACTGGTCACGACAGCCAAACCACGCCGCGAAGACCGTCCATTCCGTAGGAACATCCGATTCATCGGCCACGGTCCCGAACCGACCGATAGAACAAAGTTGCCCGGATCGAAATCCGACAATATTGCCACACACGAATCCGATATTCGATCCGACTTCGGGGACATGTCTTTCACTACGGCCAGCCATTCTCGAACGTTCCCGACGTGTGAGGCCGACCAACCCACTACACGACTATGACGAAAGTTAGTACAGAGATCGTTCGAACCTTGGAACGTCTCGACGTTGAGTACCTGTTCGGCTATCCCGGTGGCCGAGCCATCGAACTCCTCGAAGAACTCGCAGCATCGGACATCGAGGTCGTCAGACCCCGTGACGAGCGCGAGGCGAGCGTGATGGCCGAGATGTACGGCCGGCTCCACCGCAAGCCAGGTGTACTCACCGGCCAGGGACCGTGGATCGGCTCCATCGGCGCGATCGGCCAGATGGAGGCGCGGCTCGGCTCGTCACCGATGGTCGCCATCACCGAGGCCTCCGAGCGCGGCGACTACTCGACGCTCGCGCCCTACCAGCAGGCCCGGGGCGACTACGGGGGATTCGCGCTTCCGAAGATTCTCGATGGCATCACCAAGGAGTGGTGGTTCCCCCGAACGCCGAACGAGACGCTTCGATCCACCCAACTCGCGTTCAAACACGCCACCGCCGGCCGGCCCGGGCCCACGGCAGTCGTTCTCGATGGCGACGCCGTCACCGCCGAGGTTCCCGCAAACGACGACCCGCCCGCGCTCTGGTCGCCCGAAGAACAGACGAAAAACTGGGAATCGAGCCCCACGGCGACCGACGTCGAACGGGCGGCCGAGCACCTCGCGAACGCCGACCGACCGGTGATCGTGGCGGGCAACGGCGTCCACGCTGCGGGGGCGTACGACGAACTCGAAGCGGTCGCCGAGACCTACGACGCCGTAGTGGCGACCTCCTACCTCGGGAAGTCGACCATCGCCGAGACTCACGATCTCGCGGCGGGCGTCATCGGTTCGTTCGGCCACGAGGGCGCGAACCAGGCGGTGAGCGAGGCCGATGTCCTGTTGGTCGTGGGCTGCCGGCTGAACCCGATGGACACCAACTGGCAGGCAGCATCCTTCATCCGTCCCGACGAGCAGACTATCCTCCACGCCGATATCGACACCCGGAATGCGGGCTGGGTCTACCCTGCCGACGTCGGGCTGATCGGCGACGCAAAGCACAGTCTGAGCGCGCTCGGGGAGGCCGCCGCGGCGTTCGCGCCGGGCAACGACTGGGCGCGCGATCGCGCCCGCGACGCCCGCGAGTCGTTCCGGGTTCCCGAGTGTGACACCGACGACGAACCGATCCTCCCCCAGCGCGCGGTCGCGGCGATCGACGACATCGTGGACGAGAACACGCTCGTCACCGCGGACTCGGGGAACAATCGATTTTGGTTGCTCAACTACCTCCAGACGCCCGCCCGACGAACGTACTTCGGCAGCGGCGGCGTCGGCGGGATGGGCTGGGCCGGCCCCGCCGCGGTCTCGGCAGCGATCACCACCGACAAGGACGTGATCGCGGTCGCGGGCGACGGTGGGTTCACGATGACGATGACCTGCATCGAGACCGCGGTCGAGTACGGCGTCGCGCCGACGTTCGTGGTGCTCAACGACACGAGCCTCGGGATGGTCCGCCAGATGGACGACGAGATTCCGGGCGTAGACTTCCACGACACCGACTTCGTCCAGGTCGCCGAAGGGTTCGGGGCTGAGGGGATGCGTGTCCGCTCGCCAGGCGACCTCGCCGACCCACTCGAAAGCGCGAAAGCGGCCGACGTCCCCACCGTAGTCGACGTGCGGATCGACCGCGACGAGGAGATGGTCGACGCGCTCCAGTCGTCCTTTTACGAGGAGGTCGGCGGGCTCCACGAATAGCAGTAGCGAGCTTTGCCGGGTTCGACAGGACAGCACAAGCTTTTTGCCGATTTCCGCCGACCCACGAACCGATGGCAACCAACGAAACCGTGCTCGTAACTGGCGGCACCGGGTTCATCGGCTCCTACGTCGCGAAGGATCTCGTCGAGAACGGCCACGACGTGGTCGCGTACGACCTCTCGACCGACGACCGCATTCTCTCGAAGCTCGACATCGCCGACGAGGTCGAGATCCGGCGCGGCGACGTGAGCGAGGCCACCGACGTGGTGAACGCGGTCGCCGAGACCGGGGCGACCCACATCATCCACCTCGCCGCGCTGTTGACGAACTCGGCCGAGTCGAACCCCCGCGCTGCTCTCGACGTCAACGTTCAGGGGACGAGCAACGTCTTCGAGGCGGCACGCACCCTCGACGACCAGGTCGAGCGCGTCGCGTGGGCGTCCTCGGCGGCGATCTACGCCCCGCCGCACAACTACGACGACGGCGGCGACTGGTGGGTCTCCGAGGACGATCTCGTCTACCCGGACACCCTCTACGGCGCAACGAAGGGGTACAACGAACACCAGGCGCGCGTCTACAACGAGGAGTACGGCGTCGACCACGTCGCCATCCGGCCGACCGTCGCGTACGGCCCCTACCGCGAGACCGGCGGGAGTGCGTTTCTCGCAAATATCATCGAGAAACCCGCGCTCGGCGAATCCTTCTCGGTGGAGTACGGCGATCAGGAGATCGACTGGCAGCACGTCGAGGACATCGCCCAGGCGTTCCGCCTCGCGGCGTTCACCCCCGAAGAGGACCTCTCTCAGCGGGTCTACAACGTCCGCGGCGAACTCGCAACCATTCAGAAGGCCGCCGAAACAGTCCGAGAGATCATGCCCGACGCCGACCTCGAAGTGAGCGACGAAGGTGAGCTCCCGTGGACCCAGCGCCTCGACATGACCGCGTTCCAGGAGGACACGGGCTACGAGGTGCGCTACGACCTCGACGCCGGCTTCCGGAAGTACATCGACGTGCTCCGCGAGGAGAACGGGCTCGACCCGCTCTGACCGGTCTGGTCTGTTCCGGGGCGAACTGTCCCGCGTATTCCTCAGTCGGTCGTCTGGCTGTACTCGTCGACCCACTCGTTCAGGGTGATCCCCATCGCCGACTGGGTAATGGCGTTCGACGACGCCGAGTTGGCGCTCTTGAGCAGTTCGGCCTCCAGCGTGCGCTTTGGCACCTCGCCGAGGAAGTGGGGGATCGCGCGCTGGACCGCGAGCGGGACGCCGACCTCGTGGGCGAGCGCGTAGCCCGAAATCGAGTGGGGGATCTCCTCGGAGGCGTAGCGTTCACGGTCGGTTCCAGAGAGGCGTTCGGCGTCGACATGGTCGACGTACTCGTAGCATTTCCCGACGTCGTGGAGCAGACAGGCCGCGACGAGAACGTCGATGTCGGGATCGGCGTCGTGGAACTCGCGCTGCACGCGGGCGGATTCGAGTGCGATCTTCGTCACGCCGCGGACGTGCTCGACGTTCGTGATCTCGTGGATGTTCCACGCGTACGGGATGTCCTCGATGTCGCGCCAGCCGCCACGTTCGAGTCCGAGCGTCCACGCCTCGATGACCGCCTCCCTGAGGTCGTCGCTCTCGATCCGGTCGAGTTCGGGGTAGGCTTCCCGGACCTGATTCTCGTAGTCCGGTGTCCCCATCTCAGTACCCCTCGACACCCTCGGTCTCGTTCTTCCAGACTTTTTCCTCGCCGATGAAGCGGGGCCGGCGCTCGACGTCGAGGAAGTTGTTGACGTCCTCGCGGGCCTCGGCAGCGACCTCCCGGCTGGGGTCGTAGTCACGGCTGCCCTCGCTGCCGAGGGCCTCGTGGAGATCCTCGAGCGTCTCGAAGTATAATTCGGCAACGCCGTCGAACTCGGCGTTCTCGGGGTCCGTGGGGTACACGGTCTGATAGCGGACGACACCCTCGATGTCCTTCGCGAGCGGGGAGTGGTTGTCCTCCCAGTACTCGCGGAACTCCTCGTGGCTCATCCCCTCCTGGCGGACAAGGAATGCCGAGTGCTTGTAGAGCCCGTCAGTCTCGCCGTCGACTTCGTCTTTCCAGACTTTCTCCTCGCCGATGAAGCGGGGTCGGCGTTCGACGTCGAGGAAGTTGTTCACGTCCTCGCGGGCCTCGGCGGCGACCTCGCGCGTGGGGTCGTAATCCCGACTACCCTCGCTGCCGAGTGCCTCGTGGAGGTCGTCGAGCGTCTCGAAGTACAGCTCCGCGAGTCCATCGAACTCGGCGTTTTCGGGGTCGTTCGGATAGACGGTTTGATAGCGAACAACGCCCTCGATGTCCTTCGCGAGCGGGGAGTGGTTGTCCTCCCAGTACTCGCGGAACTCCTCGTGGCTCATTCCCTCCTGGCGGACCAGCAACGCAACGTGCTTGAACATACTCGTCCCGGCGTTCGGCGGCTCGTGTGATAAAATCACCGGGGTCGGTCGGGTTCCGGAGCGGCTGACCGTTCGACCCGGTCGCTCGGTCTTGCCGAGGTAGTGGGATTTATGTGCGACCTGGCGAATCCTCTCAACGAACCATGTACGAGCGAAGCTTCATGGAGGGAACGCGGGGGACCCAGGCTGTCGACTGGGAGGAGCGTATCGACGTCAAGCGCCTCCGCGAGGAACGCTACGAGAAGGCCCTGGAGCGACTCCAGGACTCGGAACTCGGCTCGATGCTGCTGGTTTCGGACCCCAACATCCGGTACATCACCGGACTCGCCATGACCGGCGGGAGCGGGGCGGACCACTACACCTTGCTCACCGAGAACGGCGACGTGGTCCACTGGGACACCGCGGACCACGCCTCGAACCAGCGATTCAACTGCCCGTGGCTCGACGACATTCGATATGCGTGCCCCGGCCTCGGGAACGTCCCGCGCGCCTCGGGTCGCGATTCCGCGTGCGACTTCCTGACCCAGAAGATGGCGAGTCTCGTCGAGGAGGCGATGGCGGAGTACGGCGTCGCCAAGGAGCCGATGGGACTCGATGTCGGGAGCACAGGGCTGGTCGACGCCTTCGAGTCGGACGGCGTCGATGTCCGGACGAAGGAGTGCGTCGATCTGATGCACGACGCCCGCAAGATCAAGACCAGAGACGAGATCGAGTGTCTCCGGATGGTCGCGGCGATCTGTGAGGCGGGCTTTCAGAAGATCACCGAGTCCGCGCGGCCAGGCAAGCGCGAATCCGAGGTCTGGGGCGACGCGGTGGGCGAACTCTGGCGACACGGGGCGATGGTCCAGGGCGGGTACGTCACCAGCGGGCCGAACACGTGGCCGAAACATCAAGCGAACACCACCGACCGGATGATGCGCCCGGGCGACATCGTCTACGCCGACTTCTACAACATCGGCTATCTGGGGTATCGATCGTGTTACTATCGGACGTTCTCGATGGGCGAACCCACACAGGCCCAGAAAGACGCCTACGAGACCGCGCGCGACAACCTCTACGACGTGCTCGAACGGATCGAGCCGGGCGCGACCACCGACGAGATCGCGCAGGGGTTCCCGGACATGGAGGGCGAGCACGCCGACTGGTACGACGCCGACGAGCACTGGCAGATGACCACGAACCACTGGGCGCACGGGCTCGGCCTCCAGCTCTACGAGGTCCCGCTGATCTGGCGGGGACTTTCGCCCGACCACCCGATCGAGATCGAGGAGGGAATGACGATGGCGGTCGAGACGATGGAGCCGGCAGAGCGCCAGGGCGTCCGGGTCGAGGAGATGGTCGTCGTCCGCGAGAACGGCGTCGAGATTCTCTCGGAGTGGCCGGTCGAGGAGATCACCAGGATCGACTACTGAGCGCAGTTCCAGAACTCGATACGGGATGGCTTTCGAACGATTCCGCTGTGAAAACAGGGACAGGGGCCAGCGCGCCGGGGACGATCCCGACTCAAACGAGAAACCGCGAGCCACGCCCTCCCCAGCCGATTCGCTTCGCTCCCGCTGGTCGCTCGCTCATCCCTCGCGCGAGTCGCGCCTTCGGCGCTCCCGCGCGCCACCGTCCGACGCGACCCACTCTGTACCGACAGCATAGAAACGTTTAGCAGGCTGCGCCCGCCACGTATGACAAATGAAACTCGGCACCGGACTGTTCACCGGTCAGCGCCGCCCCGACGACGACCGCTCGATGAGCGAGCTCTACGACGAGATCCTCACGCTCGGTCGCGCGATCGACGACGCCGGCCTCGACAGCGCGTGGGTTTCCGAGCACCACTTCGCCGAGGACGGCTACCTCTCGGGCACGATGCCCGCACTCGGTGCGCTCGCGGCTGCGACCGACGACATCGAGATCGGGACGTGCATCGCGCTCGCGCCGCTCTACGATGGCGTTCGACTGGCCGAGGACGCCGCGACGGTCGACCTCCTCTCGGACGGCCGGCTCACCCTCGGGCTCGCGATCGGGTCGAACCCCGACGAGTTCGAGCAGTTCGGCGTTCCGATCGAGGAGCGTGCCGAGCGGCTCGCCGACCAAGTCGACCTCCTCCGCGCGGCGTGGTCGGAGGGCCCGCTCGACTACGACGCCGAGTTTCACGATGTCGCGCCCGACGTCACCGTGACGCCGAAACCCGAGCGGGACGTGCCGGTGATGCTCGGCGGCGCGGCGAAACCCGCAGTGCGGCGGGCCGCCCGGACCGCCGACGCGTGGTGTGCGCCCTCGAAGCTCTCGCTCACCGGGCTCGAAAAGCGCGTCGAGGACATTCGGAGGGTGCGCGACGAGGAGAACATCGAGAGTGAGTTCACGGTGTACGCGCTCCAGCACGGCTGGGTCGGCGACTCCCGCGAGGAGGCGTGGGAGACGATGAAGCCAGGCTACTTCTACATCCAGCGCCGCTACGCCGAAATCTTCTCGGGCGAACCGGTCGACGAACTCTCCGAGGAGCGCAAACAGGAACTGAAAGAGCAGGCGATCTTCGGTACGCCGGAGCAGGTCGCCGACGAGCTCGACCGCTACCGCGAGGCCGCCGGTGACGACGTTCACTGCGTGTTCCGGACCTATCATCCAGGCGTCGGCACCGACGCGATGGCCGAGTGTATCGAACGACTCGGCACCGAAGTCGCACCGAAACTCCGCTGAGGCGAGGGTCGTCGTCGGATCGCGGGGACTATCCGGGCTGACCGCCCTCTCCGTTCGAGGCGTACCGGAGGTGGATGTGGATCTCGTCGATCGCGGCGAGCAGCTTGTCGGGCAGCTCTTCTCGAAGAAGGTCGCCTTTCACCCGGTTCGCCGGACCGGAGATGCTGATCGCCCCGACCGGATAGCCGTCGGCGTCGCGGATCGGCGCGCCGACTGCGTTCAGTCCGGTGATCGACTCGCCGCGGTTGAACGCGTAGCCGCGCTCACTGATCCCGTCGAGTTCGCCGAGCAGTTCGTCACGTTCGGTGATCGTGTGCTCGGTCTGTTCGGGGAGGCCACAGTGATCGAGAACGTCCCGAAGTTCCGCATCGGGAAGCTGTGAGAGGATCGCCTTCCCGGCGGCGAGCTGGTGAAGATACCGTCGTTGGCCGACCTGTGCGGAGGTTTCGAGCGGGTTGTCGCCGTAGGACTTGTAGAGGTGGACGCTGAAACGGCCGTCCTTCGCAACCAGCCAGACCTTTTCGTCGGTCTCGTCCGCCAGCCGATCGACCAGCGGGCGGGCGGCATGATAGAAGTCGATCCGGTCGCGCGCGCGCATCCCGAAATCGAGCAGTCGGAGCCCGAGATGGTAGTTGCCCTCCGCACGACGGACGAGATCGTTGTCCTCGAGCGTCAGGAGGTGACGGTGGATGGTGCTCCGGGCCATCTCGAGTTCGTCGGCGAGCCCGGCGAGACTCACCCCTCCGTTGGCCTTCAGAAGTTCGAGGATCCGGATAGAGGTCTCGGTGGTGGTTACCGGACGATTCGACCGTTCGTTGCCGGACATACCCGGAGATATGTCGGTCCCTGTATTGGGTTTTGTGGACCACGACGGGACGATACACCCGAACCGCAGTCGCGGAACGAGGAGGTAATGGCGTCAGTCGGCCGCTTCAGCCGTCCCGGTTCGACCGCTTCCCTCGACCCAGCGCACCACGCCGACGAACGGAATTCCGGTGAGAAGCGCGAGTCCCGCGATCGCCATCGTCGAAAGCGAGATCCCGGCGAAGTCGACGATCGACGAGTAAAACGAAAACAGGAGGAAGAGTGGGAACACCGTCCCGATCGCGTACCGCCACGGGGTGGCGAGCGCCCGCGCGATCGACCCCGCACCCTTCCTGAACTCCGCCACGGCCTCGTCGCCGAGCACCCACGCGGCGTAGATCATGAACCCGATCAGGCCGAGCGTCATGAGCTGGCTCACGAGCGGACCGGCGACGAACGCGAATATTCCCCCGTTGAACGCGTTGATCGCGCCGGTTCCGAGGACGAGCACGAACAGTCCGAGGGTGACTGGCGTGCGGTCGTACCCGTACTCGTCGACGACGTACGACACCGGGATTTCGAGCATGCTGATCGAACTCGACAGCGCCGCGAACAGCACGACGAGGAAGAACGTCGCGCCGATGAACCGCCCCGCCGGGAGATCGGCGAACGCCCCAGCGATACTCACGAACAGCGCACCCGTCCCACCGCCGGTCGGGCCGCCGACGACCGAGAACAGCAGCGGGAACACTACGAGACCGGCGAGTACACCGATTCCGAGGTTCAAGATCGCGATGATCGAGCCGTCGGCAGGGAGCGAGCGATCCTCACCGAGATACGACGCGTAGGTCAACATCGTCCCGCCGCCGATCGAGAGCGTGAACAGCGCCTGACCGGCTGCCGCACCGAGCACCGCCACGAAGTTGTCGGCGAGATACCCGCCATTGAACGAGAGGAAGAACTCGTAGCCCGCAGCCGCGTTCGGCTGCTGGAACGCCCACACTGCGAGCCCGGCCAGCAACACCACGACCGCGGGCATCATGACCTTCGTGGTGGCCTCGATCCCCTTGCGGATGCCGGCGACGACGACCAGTGCGGTCAGGACGAGGAAAGCGACCTGAAAGCCGAACGCCTGAAGGCCGAAGTCGATACTACCGAAGTGGGCTTCGGGTTGGGCGAAGTACGCGCCAGTGAAACTCTCGAGGAAGTACCGGAGCACCCAGCCGCCGACGACGCTGTAAAAGGAAACCAGCACGAGCGAGGTCACGATACAGAGCCCGCCGAGCACGGTCCAGCCACGGCCACCTCGGAGCGACTCGAACGCGCCGACGGGGTTTCGGTTCGCGCGCCGGCCGATTACGAACGCTGCGAGGAGGCCGGGGACGCCGACGCCGAGCACGATGAACAGATACGTGACCAGAAACGCGCTCCCGCCGTTTTCGGCCGTCATCCACGGAAATCGCCAGATGTTACCGAGTCCCACAGCGCTGCCGACTGCCGCGAGAATGAAGCCGGCCCGCGTTGCCCAGGTGTCGCGTGTCATGTTGCCCCAAGGGAGAGGGACTGTCATCAAAAGCTTTCCCGTTTCTCGGTGCGGCCGAGACCGTGCTCGTCGCCAGCAACGCCGTGGCGGCGGTCTTCGGTCTTCGGTCGTCGGTCGGTTACTCGTCTGCGGGACAGGATGGAACAACTAGAGCTGACAGCCCGACCGTTCACTCCTCGGCCGAGTCGAACGCCGGCCACGCTTCCTCGACCCGGTGGCCGCCGACGAACGAGTGGTCGGGATCGTAGCGCTCCTCGTAGGTGTCGTGGTACTCCATCAGCTGGAAAAGTGTGCCGGTGGGGTTGTGCGGCGAGACGAACAACTCGGTGTACACTTCGTGTTCGGCCCGATCGACCACGGTGACGCCGGCATCGGTCAGCGACGCGGCCACGGCGTCGATGTCGGCGACCTCGCAGGTGACGTGGTGGAGGCCGGGTCCGTTTCTGTCGAGGAACTCGTCGAGAAAGCTCCCCGCCACGAGCGGCGTGATGAGTTCGAGCCGCGAGGCATCGCCGAGAACGTAGCCGACCCACCGGAACTCCCCATCTGGACCGGTGTCGTCGACGTACTTCTCAGCGCCGAGTGCATGGAGGACGGTCTCGGCCGTTTCGAACTCCTCGACCGCGATCCCGACGTGATCGATCCGGATCGGAGTCTCGTGAGTCATCGATTCGCCCACCTTTCCTCGTTCGCGCACTTCGTGGTGTCGCTCGCGACTCGGAACCGGCCGGCCGGATCGTGCGACGGTTCGTCCGTGTGAATTCGTGGTTCGGTCGTCATTGGTGGTGGCTCATTACCGCGTGTCGGTGGACTATTCGATCGCACCAACGCCGAGGTGGCGATCGAGGAGTTCGTCGTCGTCCCGCACCGCTGCGGCGGGGCCGCTGTGGACGATCTCGCCCTGTGCGAGGATGTGCGCGTGATCCGCGACGTCGAGCGCGACCGGGATGTTCTGCTCGACCAGCAGGACGGTGATCCCGTCGTCGTTGAGTTCTCTGATGATGTCCTCGATCTCTCGAACGATGAACGGTGCGAGTCCCTCGGTGGGTTCGTCGAGCAGCAGGAGGTCGGGATCGGCGACGAGCGCCCGCGCGATCGCGAGCATCTGCTGCTCACCGCCCGAAAGCACCGAGCCGTAACTCCCCTCGCGCTCCCGGAGGTTCTCGAACCGGTCGAGTACCTCATCGACTGTAGGACCGTCCGCCGCGGAAACGCCGTGCTGCCCCATCTCGATGTTCTCCCGCACCGTAAGTCCGGGGAACACCCGCCGATCCTCCGGCACGAACGTGATCCCTTTCCGGACTGTCTTCTCCGTGGCGAGGCCGGTGACGTCCTCGCCATCGAAGGTAATCCGGCCGCTCGTCGGCGTGAGGTTGCCGACGATCGTCCGGAGCGTCGTTGTCTTGCCGACCCCGTTGCGACCCACCAGCGCGACCACCGAGCCGCGGTCGACGTCGAAGCTCACGCCCTGGAGCACCTCGGTCAGGCCATAGCCTGCGTGGACGTCCTCGACCGAGAGCAGCGGGTCGCTCACTGGCGCATACCCCCGAGGTACGCGTCACGTACGTCGTCGTCCTCGGCGATATCGGTCGGCGATCCCTCCGCGAGCACCTCGCCGCGGGTGAGGACTGTAATTCGATCCGAGACCCGCATCACGAGGTCGATGTCGTGTTCGATCAGGAGCAGACTCCGATCGGCGAGCACGTCCTCGATCAGGTCCATCGTCGCCCGGGTCTCCTCGCTGCTCATCCCGGCGGTGGGTTCGTCGAGGAGCACGAGTTCGGGATCGGTCGCGAGCACGATCCCGATTTCGAGACGGCGCTGATCGCCGTACGCGAGCGTCTCGGCGCGCTCGTCGGCGTGGCTCGCGAGCCCGATCCGATCGAGCACCTCGTCGGTGCGCGCCGAAACGTCCCCAAAGGAGTCCTTGTCGCGGAACATCGCGTCGCGGCCGGAGATATCGTCGCCGAAGATCGACTGGGCGGCGAGCCGGACGTTCTCCCTGACTGCGAGACCGCCGAAGACGTTCGTGATCTGGAACGACCGGCCGACCCCGCGGCGGACCCGCTCGTGGGAGGGGACGTCGGTGATGTCCTCGCCCCGGAACCACACCGTCCCCTCCGTGGCCGAGAGCGCGCCGGTGATGCAGTTGAACAGGGTGGTCTTGCCCGCCCCGTTCGGTCCGATGACGCTTCGGAACTCGCCGGCCTCGACCGCAAGATCGACGTGATCGACCGCGGTCAGCTCGCCGAAGCGCTTCGTGAGCCCGTCGGTTTCGAGCACGGCGTCAGTCATCTGGGCTCGCCTCCGTGTCGTCGAGCCCGGCGGGCGGATCGCCCTCCCGCGAATCCTGTCGCCATTGCGCCACAAGCGATGGGACCGACACGAGGCCCCGGGGCACGAACAGCACGAACAGCACGAACACCGCCCCGATCACCATGCGCCACTGCTCGGTGTAGGTCGCCAGAATGTCCTCCGCACCGATGAACACCCCGGCACCGATCATCGGCCCGAACAGGGTTCCCATCCCGCCGAGCAGCGTCATCACGATGACCTCGCCGGAGTTGATCCAGTAGAGCGTCTGGCCTGGCGAGATCACGAACGTGTCGGGGTTCACCGCGAGCAGCCCGCCGGCGAGCCCCGCGAGCGCGCCGCTGATGACGAACGCCCGGCGCTTGTACTTCGTGACGTCGTACCCGATGAACTCCGTGCGCTCCTCGCTCTCGCTGATCGACTGGAGCACGCTGCCGAACGGCGCGTTCATGAACCGCCGCGCGAACAGCAGCGAGGCGACCGCGAGGACGAGCGCGAGATAGTAAAACACCGCCGCCGGCGTGATCGTGAGCCCCGCGAGCGTGAACTCGACTTCGGAGATCGGAGCCCCGACTCCGCCGACCCCGAGGAACGCGTCGAACCCGAGCAGTCCGTCGCTCCCGCCGGTCCAGTCGAGCTTGAACACCGCGTTGTAGAACAACTGGGCGAACGCGAGCGTGATCATCGCGAAGTACACTCCCGACACCCGGATCGAGAGGTTGCCGACTACCCACGCCACGACCGCACAGACCGCCATCGCGCCGACGAGCGCGACGAGAAAGGAGGGCGCGAGGTGGAGCAAGACGAGCGCCGCGACGTACGCGCCGATGCCGTAGAACATGGTGTGGCCGAGCGAGACGAGTCCAGCATAGCCCATCACGAAGTCGAGGCTCAGTGCAAAGATCGCCCAGATGAACATCTCGTTCAGCAGCGCCACGTAGTAGTCGTTGCCGGTCGCCAGCAGCACGATCGGGGCCACCGCGAGCAGCCCCACCACCGCGGCCCCGAGCCGTTCGCGGGTGTCCCGGGCGAACACCCCACCATGCGCCCCGATCAGGAGCTCGCCCTCGTCGGACTCGGTGGTCTGCCACTCGGGGTTGCCGAACAGTCCCTGAGGCTTCAGGAGGAGCACGCCGATCATCAACAGAAAGACCGTCAATCCTTCGAGGACAGGAATATAGGTTCGGGTCAGCGTCTGGACGACACCGACGAGGAGCCCGCCGAAGACTGCCCCCCGGAAGCTTCCGAGGCCGCCGAGCACCACGATGATGAACGCGGGGATGATGACGCTGTTGCCCATCCCGGGGTTGACGTTCTGATAGCCGCCGAGCACGATCCCGCCGACCGCGGCGAGCGCGGCCCCGAACCCGAAGACGAGGGTGTAGTACCGATCGATGTCGATCCCGAGGTTCCGCACCATCTCGCGGTCCTGCGAGCCCGCCCGGACGATCGTCCCATACGTGGTTCGATTGAGAACGAGCCACGTCCCGATCGCGAGCACGGCACCGACGGCGATCATGAAGTAGCTGTACAGCGAGAGCCGGACGCCGAAGACGGCGATCGCCTGGTTCAGGAGGTCGGGCACGATGAGCTGGTGCTGGGAGGTGCCCCAGACGAGCTGAATGAGGTCGCTGATGATGAGCACGAGCCCGAACGTCAGCAGGATGTGATACAGCGGGTCCCGGCCGTACAGCGGCCGGACGGTGAAGCGCTCGATGGCCGCGCCGATCACGCCGACGAGCAGGGGCGCGACCACGAGCGCGACCCAGAACCCGGTCGCGCCGAGGGGAGCCACGATGCTGAGCGCGAAGTACGCCCCCAGCGCGAACAGCTCGCCGTGTGAGAAGTTGATGACGTCCATCACGCCGAAGATGATCGACAGCCCCGCCGCCAGCAGGACGTACACCATTCCGAGGGTGACACCGTTCGCGAGCTGTTCGACGAAGGCGGATACTGCTACCATGAGGGCTTAGTTCAGGCTGCAGCCGAGCTCCGAGGCCGGCGGCAGCGCCTCCTCGCCCTCGGTCTTGTCGATGAGTTCCACGTCGGCCATGTCGCCGTCGCCCTCGACCAGCTCGCTCATCCACGTCGGGTTGGTGGCCTGGTGATCGGATTCCCTGAGCGTAACGTCGCCCAGCACGGTCGTGAAAGTCCCGCCAGAGAGGGCGTCTCTGACGTCGGCCGGGTCCGTGCTACCGGCCTCCTGGATGCCGCGGGCGATGAGTCGGACGGAGTCGTAGCCGACCCGGGCGAAGTTGCCAGGCGGTCCGTCGTTCGCATTCTGGAACGCCTCGACGAACTGCTGGTTGTCGCCGAGATCGATCGACGGATCGTACCGTACGCCACCGTACGTCCCGATAGCGTTGCTGCCGGTCGCGGCGCGCACGCTCTGGAAGCTCATCGTCGGCCCGACGAGGTTCACTTGGTCGGTGAGCCCCTGATCCGCGGCCTGGTTCACGAAGTTGACGAGGTCGCCGCCGGTCATGCCGAGTACCACCACTTCGGCGTTCGAGTTGGAGATCTGGCTGATGAACGACCCGAAGTTCGACGAGCCGAGCTGGGAGCGCGTGAGATCGACCTCTTGATAGCTGTCGTTCGCCGACTGCATCCGGGAGCTGACGCGGTTGTACACCGACTCGCCGTAGGCGTAGTCCGCGATGTGGAACCAGACGTTCGTGCCGAGGTTGTTGACTGAGTACCCCGAGATCGCTTCGGCGATCTGGGCGGTGTTGGTCTCACAGCGGAACACCCACTCGTTGCAGTTCTCGCCGGTGATCGGGACGGCGGCCCCGCCCGGGAAGTAAATGAGCTCCTCGCTCGCGGCGAACTCGTTGAGCGAGAGCGCGACCGAACTGCTGATTGCGCCGAAGAGATACTCGGCACCCTCCTCCTGGACGAGCCGTTGGGCACTCCCCTGAGCGGCGCTCGTCGCGGTTTCGGTGTCCGCGTACACCGGATCGATCTCGACACCGAACTGATCGCTCTCGTTGATCTGCTCGACCGCCAGCTCCGCCCCGCTGCGCTGGCCCGGTCCGAGCGAGCTGTACGCACCCGATATCGGGTTCAGGATGCCGACAGTCACGCTTCCGAGATCCGCCGACCCGCCGCCACCCGAGCCACTCTCGTTGCCGCCGGTCCCGTTCCCGCCGGTGTCGCCGCTGGTGTTGCCATCACCGGAGCCGTCGCTACCGTTGCCGCCTGCCGAGCCACCACTCCCATCGCCGCCGCCCGAATCGCCGCCAGATTGGCCGCTGTCGTTCGAGCCGTTCCCGCCACCGCCCCCGCTACACCCGGCGAGTCCCGTGAGTCCCGCTGCACCGGCGAGCGCAAGGAAACGGCGGCGTGAGCTAGCGCTTCTCATAGACGGTGATTTCGACTCCTTGTCCTTGTCTTGCATAGTCACACCGCGGACTGACCCGCACTCCGCAATAAAACCTTCGACTACTATGATCACAGACTGATAGTAAGGGACCACTGCGTCGGCGCGATCGAGAGGCCGCTACCGTACTCTGATTGGGGTGTAGGTTTGATACAGGAAAATTCTGTCGAAAATACTGCCATATGTGGCCGAAATAAGTGTCGGCCGTGACCGAGACGGAGCTGCGCTATCCGGTTTTATATACACCGCGAACGTCGGCCACCGGCGTTCCATCCTCCGCCGTCACGGCCACGTCCACCACACCAACGTCGCCACCCTCGCGAACGACGTCCGCCTCGGCGTGGAGGTCGCCGGTACCCGCTTCGAGGTAGTCGATCCGCATGTCGATCGTCGGCACAGGTTGATCGACGAGCGAGACCAGCGCCGCACCGCCGACCGTGTCGGCGAGCGTGAACGTGACGCCGCCGTGGGCCATCATTCGGTCTTGGTTCCACGACAGCTCCTCGCGCATCGCGATGTGGCCTTCGGCGTGACCGTCCGCTGCCTCGGTCACTTCGACGCCGAGCAGATCGGCGAACGGCATGCCCTCGAAGAATGCCTCGATATCCATCTCGAATCGCCCGTTCGTCGCTCGGCTATTAAAGAATACCGGAGACCGGCCCGGCCGTTTCGGCGTCCCGATCGTGCGTAGTGTCTTCGAGAAGGGCGGTCACCGAGCCGGTTATATCTGAGTACCATCGGAAAGTTTCGAAACTGTTCACTCATCAAATGTCCTCCTGTCGATCTCGTTCCGGGAATTCTACAGTTCCCGATCAGTATCGGGTCGTGACGGATATTCAACACCGATCAATCCACGATAGCGGCCCGGAGATGGAATGATTCCGAATCGCTTGAGCGGACGATCACGATCGCGATCGAAATGAGACTGTTTCAGCGCGAACACGATCGTCAAATTGTTTCGGCCGATATTTCGGACATTATATCGACCGAGAGTACCGATTGAGCGATTTCTCCAGTCACGGTGCTAATCGTTCGACCATGTGATGAGAAACTATGGGTTCACAACCATCCAAACACAGCTCGGGCAATTTTTTCTATTTCGACAGTCACCGTACCGGGTGCCCTCGATTCCGTATCGTCGCAACCTCTGTGACGGTCCCGCTTTCTGCCGGCTGGACTCACGACCACGCCGTGAGTTCGCGCAGTTCCGCCGCCGTCTCGGCGATATCGTCTCGTTCGAGTTGGCCATGCTCGGTGACGATGGTCACGTGTTCAGCCGGCGTTCGATCGAACGTCGGGTTCGCCACAGCGAGATCGGCGTCGCCGTCGTAGACCTGGTCCCGATCGCCGTCGCCGAACTCGGGCTCCGACTCGGGGTCAGGATCGATCTTGTCGCTCGCGGCGACCACGCACACCGGTACGTTCTCGTGGGCGGCGGCGACAGCGACGGCCCGCGTTCCGATCTTGTTGAGAACGCTTCCATCGGCGAACACAGTGTCCGCACCGGCGACCACGGCGTCGACCGCACGTTCGGCGAGGAGGTGGGCGGCCGCCGCGTCGATCGCGAGCGTCACAGGACAGTCGTCCGCGAGGGCTTCCGCGACGCCGACCCCTTCGCGTGCGGGTCGCGACTCGCAGACAAGCACTTCCTCGACCGTTGCTTGGCGGAGCGTATCGAGCACTGTCCCCGAACGCGAGAGCGTCAGCACCGTGCCGTCGAGCCGCGCGGCCGCCTCGCGTACGGTCGCCTCGTCAGCCTCGAACGC
This sequence comes from Halococcus saccharolyticus DSM 5350, assembly GCF_000336915.1. Classification (NCBI taxonomy): domain Archaea; kingdom Methanobacteriati; phylum Methanobacteriota; class Halobacteria; order Halobacteriales; family Halococcaceae; genus Halococcus; species Halococcus saccharolyticus. The sequence continues at coordinate 36,081 of NZ_AOMD01000018.1, forward strand.
GCGGTCGATCCCCGCAGTTGCGGCGCGCTCGATCACTCCGGGAGTTCGGTCGTCGCTCGACGTGGCCATCGTGCGGTTGATCCGGTTCGCGACGACCGTCATGCTCGGTCGCGCCGTGCGGAGATCCTCGGCGAGAGTCTCCAGATCGCTCCAGTCGCCGTTCTCGTCCTCACCGGCAGCCGACGTCGCGAGCACGCCAGCACGGTCCCGGAGCACTTCGAGGGCGCGCACCGAGAGCCACGCCGATCCGTGATCGGTATCCGTTTCGATCGTTTCGACCGTCGGCGCGACGCGCTCGTAGGACGTCCAGAGGTCGGGGACGGTCTCGCGCTGCCGGATCTCGGTCGGTGAGGCCCATTCGATGTCGGTCGTCTCGTCGTTCGCCTCGACCTCGCGTGACTCGCAGTCGAACAAGTACGGATGGACGATCCACCGTGTATCGAGGTCGTCGTCCGTCACTTCGAACGGGTCGCCCGCGCGGACGAGCGAGACGGCATCGTCGAGCCCCGTTTCCTCCTCGATCTCCTCGCGTGCGGCCCCGTCGGGATCGCCTTCGGCGTGGCCCGCGACCGCACCCCACCGACCGGTATACGAGCCGACCTCGTCGCTCCGGTGGAGCAGGAGGACCTCGCCGCGATTACGGAGGAAACAGGTGACGACGGCGGTTTCGTCCATGAACTTGCTACTGCGCGTTCGGTCTTGAACGTGGCGCGAGGACTTTGATCCCGGGGCTCGAACGGGAGTGCATGGTACGGATCGCGATCATCGGCGACACCCACATCCCCTCGCGCGCGGACCGAATTCCGAAGTGGATCAGGGAGGAAGTCGAGGCGGCCGACCACACCATCCACGTCGGTGATTTCGACGCCGCCGACACACTTGCGGAGGTACGCGACTTCGCTGGCGGGGAGCTGACCGCCGTGACCGGGAACATGGACCCACGGCTCGATCTCCCCTCGGTGACGACGGTCGAGCGCGGCGGCGTCGAATTCGTCGTCACCCACGGCACCGGCGACATCGAGGGCTACGAGGAGCGCGTGGCTGGCGTCGTCAGCGAGGAAGCGAGCGACGGGCCGACGGTCGGCGTGTCTGGTCACACTCACCAGATGCTCGACGCCGAGACCGACGGCGTCCGTCTGCTGAATCCGGGCAGCGCGACCGGGGCTGAACCGGCCGAAACCGCGACGATGATGACTGCCGAGACCGCTGACGGTGACATCGACGTGACGATCCACGAGGGGTGACACTGCTGTCGGACCGTCGGTTCGACGAATTCGGCGAAGCGACGGCGACCCGAAGTACGGAAGTGTCCCCCCACCGGAGGCCGGTCATGAACGTCTCTCCCGTTCCCGGTCTCCCCGAGATACGCGAGGGCGACGACCTCGCTGCGTTGATCGCCGAACGCGCGGACCTCGATTCCGCCGACGTGGTCTGTGTGGCGAGCACGGTGGTATCGAAGGCCGAGGGCCGGGCACACGATCTCGACGCGTTCCCGGCGGGGCCGCGTGCGACCGAGATCGCCGACCGGCTCGCCGAGATCACGGGCGAGGAGAAGGACCCTCGGTTCGCCCAGGCGGTGCTGGAGGAGAGCACCGATCTCCTGATCGAGGCCCCGTTTCTGTTGACCGAGACTCGGTTCGGTCACGTCGGTGTCAACGCTGGAATCGATCGTTCGAACGTCCCTGGAAGCGATATTCTCCTCCTGCCGGAGCGCCCGGACGAGAGCGCCCGCCGGCTCCACGCTTCGCTCGGCGTGCCGGTGGTCGTGACTGACACCTGTGGGCGACCGTTCCGTCACGGTCAGCGCGGGGTCGCAATCGGACGGGCGGGCCTGCCGGCGAGCCACGACTGGCGTGGTGAGCACGACCGCGACGGCCGCGAACTCGGCGTCACGGTAGAGTCGATCGTTGACGAACTCGCTGCAGCGGCGAATCTCGTGCTCGGCGAGGGAGGCGGCGGCGAGCCGGTGGCCGTGGTTAACGGGTTCGAACTCGATGGGTTCGAGGGAAGCGACGAGCTGTTTCGGGACGTCGAGACCGACTTCGTTCGCCAGGCGCTCCGGGAGTGGTCGTATGCGCGCGATTGAACTCACGCCCGAACACCCGACCGAGCGCCTCGTCGAGTTGGGTCTCGAAGCTGACCGGGCGGGGTTCGACACGGTGTTCGCGAGCCACCACTACAACAACCGCGACCCGTTCGCCGCACTCGCGGTGCTCGCAGAGCGCACGGACGAAATCCGTCTCGGCCCCGGTGTCACGAACCCCTACGAGACCCACCCGGTGACGCTCGCCTCGCGAGTGGCGACTCTCGACGAACTGGCGGATGGTCGCGCGGTGTTCGGCGTCGGGCCTGGCGATCCATCGACGCTCAGAAACCTCGGTCTCGAAGACGAACGTGGGCTCCGATCGGTGCTCGAATCCTTTCAGGTTGCCCGCCGACTCTGGGACGGCGAGCGCGTCGATCACGACGGCACGTTCGTCGCGCGTGACGCGGGCCTGAACTACGCGGTCGGCGAGATTCCGGTCTACGTCGGCGGCGAGGGTCCGGGGATGTGCCGGATGGCCGCGAAACACGCCGACGGACTCCTCTACAATGGCTCGCATCCAGACGATCTCGCGTGGGCCGCCGAACGGGTCGCCGAAGGACTCGATGACCGCCCGGCCGAACGTGGAGAGTTCGACCTCGCGGCGTACGCAAGCGTCAGCATCGCCGAGGACGCCACGGCGGCTCGCGAGGCTGCCCGTCCACCGGTGGCGTTCATCGCTGCGGGCGCACCGCCGCCCGTCGTCGAGCGTCACGGACTCGACGCCGACCGTGCGGACACGATCGGCGACGCGCTTGCGGCGGGCGAGTTCAGCATCGCGTTCGATCGAGTGAGCGACGCGATGATCGACGCGTTCTGTATCGCCGGCGAGCCTGACACAGTCGAGTCACGGCTCCGCGCGGTCTTAGAATACGCTGACAGCGTCGTGATCGGTGCGCCGCTCGGTCCCGATCCCGATGAAGCTATTCGCCTTGCTGGGGCGGCGTGCGACCGAAGTTTTCCGGGATGATCCCCGAGACGAGCGCGCCGGCGGCGAGATAGCCGAACACGCCGACCGAAAACAGCACGAAGAGTGCACCGAAAAGCAGCAGGATCGCCGACAGCGGATCGCCAAGGGCGACCTGTGAAAACTTGTCCACGAGTTCGGGGATGTTGCCGAGCAATCGTGTGACGATGTTCGCCATACACCCCATCGGATGGGGAGGTACTTGTGCGTATCCGTCCACCACAGTCAAGCCGTCGGCGCGCCTACTGGCGATATGGCCGATGACGCCGGACCGAACGACGACACAGCAGCCGATCGGGCGACGGAACCGGAGCCGTCGGCGACCGCGACGAGCGCCCGATCCAGCAATGCTGAAAACTCCTTCCAGTCGACGTATGCATGGTCGCCGGACGAAGCGTCTTGTGCCGAGTGCGGTGGGTCAGTCGCGGCGCGCTGGCGCGATGACGGTGACCTAGTCTGCGCTGCGTGCAAGTCGTGGTGAACACCTCTTCAGACTGTTCGACACGCGGATAGTGGGCGGTTCGACTATCCGCGAGCGATTCGTATGGTAACCATGTCGCGTGTCGTCAGCGTTCACGAGTACACCCTCGCTGCCGGCGTCGACTCCGCAGCGTTCGAACGCGCGGTTGCGGAGGCCGAGCGACGAGGACTGTTCGATCTACCCGGGCTCGTCGAGTACCGATTCCTCGAAGGGCTCCGTGGCGACCACCGGGATTCCTACGCCGCCCTCTGGATCTACGAGAGCCGCGAAGCGTGGGAGGAGTTGTGGGGCGCACCTGGAGCGCCCATCGAAGCCGACGAGTACCCCGAGCGCTGGCTGACTTGGGAGAACGAACTCCTCGCACCGCTGCTCGATTGTGATCCCGACGACATCGCGTTCACGTCCTACGAGGAACTGTGAATTTGTCCTGGGCGGCGAAATCCGAACGCTACCGCTCGTTTTTCCAGATCAGTCCTTCGAATCCCGACTGCATCACGGTCGTCCCGTCCACGTCGCGACAGTCGACCGAACACGCGATATCGTAACGGTCGTCGCGCTCGGTGACCGCCGTGACCGTCACCTCGCAGACGATCGTTTCGCCGGTGTAGACCGGTTCACGGAACTCGAACTCCATCGTACGCGCGAGGACGCCGAGATCGCCGCCGATCTTGGTCGGGAGGGTCGCGGTGAGCAGCCCCTGGACGACAAGTCGCCCCTCGTCGTCGGGTTCGGTATGGATCGCCTGTCGGTCGCCGGAGACCTCGCCAAAGCGCTCGACGTCCTCGTGGGTGAACGTCCGCTCGAACGTGTGAACATCACCTTCCTCGGGCCGGGATGTTACTGCCATCGACCATGATAAACCCTGGGCCGTGATATAGTATTGGCCGGACGACAGTCAACCAATCCACATCCGTCCTGCTGCCGGATTGATCGTCTGTGTAAAGCTTCTTTTACAACAAGGTTCTCCCTTGTAGTATCGATCATGTCACGATCGGACTCGTCCGGCCGGGATCGGCTCTCGAAACGGCGTCGTTATCGCCGTCTGAGCGTCGGCTGTGCGATCGGTGGGACGCTGGGGTTCGTCGCCGCGGCCAACGCCGGCTATCCGCTCGTCGGCGTCGGACTGTACTGGCTCGGATTTCTTGTGCTTCTCGGCATTTGGCGTGGAACCGCCGTGTCGCTGTTCGACGAGCGTGACGCGGCGCTCGAACGGCGGGCGAGTCACATCACGCTCAACGTGATCGCCGTCGCGGGGATCGCCGGCTGGCCGGCGCTGTTGGTGCTCGAAGAGACGGGCTACTACACGATCCCGTCGGCGCTCGAAGGGGCGTTGTTCGGCTACGCAGTCCTGTTCGGTGTGTTCGGGATCGCCTATCTTTGGGTACGATACCGACCATGAAAAACGAGATCCGCCGGTGGCGTGAGGGTGAGAGTTTGAGTCAAGCCGATCTCGCGGCGGCAGTCGGCGTCAGCCGACAGACGATCAACGCTATCGAGCGCGAGCGCTACGACCCCTCGATCGAGCTGGCGTTCGAACTCGCCCGACACTTCGACTGCCGGATCGAGGACCTCTTCGATCCCGAACTTGACGGCGACAAGCAGTAGCTTGGACCGTCATCGTGTTCTCTCGGCTGTGGTTGTCCATCGGCGACAGATTCAAGTGGGTGTGTAAAAGACGCTTTACTGTAAAGCACGCTTTACGGAAAGTCCATTTGACACAGAGCCATGCCACGACAAACTCACTCCGACGCGACATGGGAAGACGACTGCCGCCGACGCCCACACCGATCATGACGGCCGAGTGTACCGCCGAGGGAGCGCGAACGAATCCGATCGACACCCGTCTCGACGCGCTGGTGGAGGGTGTCTCCAGTTGGAGCGCGCTGTTCGTGGGGGTGCTCACCGTCGTGCTCGCCAACGAAATCGCCGCGGTGCTGCCGTTCGGATCGTTCTATCGGGCGCTCGCGCTGCTCCCGATCACGATCGCGGTCATGTACGTCCTGCTCGTGCTCGCGGTCCGTCTCGAACGGAGGGGGCGATGACCGATCCCGCCATCGTCGCCGAGGGACTCACGAAGCGATACGGCGACGACCCCGCAGTCGAAGACCTGTCGCTGTCGATTGCTTCGGGAACCGTCTACGGCTTTCTGGGGCCGAACGGCGCGGGCAAGACCACCACGATGCGACTGCTGACGACCCTCACCGAGCCGACCGCCGGGACGGCCACGGTCGCTGGTGTTCCGATCACCGATCGATCAGCGCTCACCGAACGGATCGGCTATCTCCCTGCGGAGCCACCCGTGTTCGACGAACTCACGGGATGGGAGCAGCTCCGACACGTCGCCAGACTTCACGGCATTCCCGACCAGCGGGCCGACGACCGGATCGAGGCGTTGCTGGAGCGGTTCGATCTGCTCACGGACGCAGACCGGCGGATCGAGGGTTACTCGACGGGGATGACGAAGAAGGTCGGCATCATCGCCACGCTGCTCCACGACCCGGCGGTCGTGTTGCTCGATGAACCCACTTCGGGGCTCGATCCGCGGGCCGCGAGAACGGTTCGAGAGACGATCGCCGACCTCGTCACCCGGGAGATGACGGTGTTCCTCTCGACGCACGTCCTGTCGGTGGTCGACGAACTCGCCGATACGGTCGGCGTGATCGACGACGGCCGGCTCGTCGCCGAGGGGCCGCCCGACGAGCTGAAAGCGCAGGCACAGAAGGGAGCAGTGTCGGACCTCGAAGCCGCGTTCCTCGACATCACTGCTGCGGACGGTGCGGACCCCGACGGTACAGACCAGAGAGCCACCGCGACCGGAACGACGGATGACTGAGGAGACGTCGCCAGCGTGTGAGTGCCGCCAGGATGTGGAGGCGGGCACCGCCGAACCGCCGGCCATCACCAGCGATCGGCGCGCTGACGGTCTCTCGACCCTGACCGCTGGCGTCGAACTCGCCCGGATCGAGCTTCGTCGTGGGTACCGCTGGCTCCGGGGCCAGGACTTCTGGCTGTTGTACATGGCGGTGTCGGCACTCGGTCTCCTGTTCGGGAGCTGGGTGGCGTTCGACGTCAGCCGCAGTATCGGGACGGCCCTCGCCACCGGTGAGTCGCCACCGCTATCGCTAGCGGCAGTCGGGATCGCGTGGAGCGTTCTCTGGCTGTTTCTGACCGCCACTCTCGCCGTCGACGCCCTCGGATCGAACGGCGACCTCGCCAACGACGGTCACTACCTCACAATCAGACCGGCGGCCGATGTCGTCGTCGGGAAGCTCCTCGCTGCGGCCGCCAAGTTTGCGGTGCTCGTGTTCGTTCTCCCGCTCGCGACCACGCTCGGTCTGGCTGTCGGTGTCGGGACGCCGCTCCCGCTCGTCGGTGGACTCGCCGCCACCGTCGTCGTCACCCTGACCGCGACCGCGATCGGCTACCCGATCGGGCTGGCAACGAAGGGCGTTATTCATCGGTCTGAACGGCTCTTTCGGCTCAAACCGGTGCTCGGTGTCGGGATCGGTGTTGGGTACATGATCGTGATGATCTCCGGCGAGTTCACGACCGTCATCGAGTGGATCACACCCGTGCTGCAAGCCCCACCGCTCGCGTGGCTCGGCGACCTCGCGCTGTCGACGACCGTTGGTGTGGGTGCGTCCGGCGTGGGTGCCATCGGCGCGCTCGGCGTCGCGGGCGTCGCCGTCGTCGCCGGCACGCGCTCAACCGTCGTCGCTGCGCGCTACGCGTGGTCCGCCGATCGCGCACGGCCGACCGAGGACGACGCGGACGACGCTGCCGTCGCTCCCGATCACCGCATCGATCGATTGCTCCGCCCCGTCTGTCAGCGACCGGCGGCGCTCAGTATCGCCAGCACGACGCTCGTTCGTGCGTACCGATCGCCGCTCCAGTTGGTCTTCGTCGCGTTTCCGCTTGTGGCCGCGATCCCCCTCGGCGAGTCGCTGCTGGCGACCGGCACGCTTCCGTGGTACGCGCCGTGGGCTGTCGTCTGGTACGGCGCGTGGGCCGCCGGCGCTGCCGTCCCGCTGAACCCGCTGGGCAATCAGGGTGCGACGCTGCCAACGCTGTTGAGCGCCCCGGCCGGTGGCCGTTCGGTCGTCCACGGCCACGTCGTTGCCGTGCTCCCGATCACGCTGGTGATCGCCGGACTCGCGGTCGGCGTCGGCGTTCTCGCTGGCGAGTCGGGGACGGCGCTCGCGGTGCTCGCGGTCGCCAGCGTGGTCGCCATCGTCGCCGCAGCAGTTCTCGCGGCGGGTATCGGCGCGGTGTTTCCGCGGTTTGCGGCGGTCGACTTCGCCGGTGCGCGACGGGCGGTCCCACCCAGCAAGGTCGCCTACGGCGTGTTCTCCCAGGCGCTCACCCTTGCGGTGGTTGCGGGGGCCGTCGTGGTCGACGATTCGGTTCGCGAATTGAGCGCGGTCGTGCTGTCTGCGTGGCTCCCCTTCGGACTGACCATGGGCGTCGACACGCTGATGACGGGAAGCTGGATCGTCCTCGGGTGCGTCGCGGTTGCGGTGCCGATCGCGTACCGTGTCGCAGTCCGGCGCGTCAACGACTACCGGCTCGCCTGATCGGTACTGCCGCAGCACGAACGACTGCCACGAAAAGAACTCAGGGCAGCACGCCGCTCGTATCTATACCTTGTCGCCAGAATTACTTAAAGAACGAGCGCACAACGACGGCGATACCTCACGTTTTCCTCGATGAGATGTGGTCCGACTCCCGGCCCGTTGCGGCCGGCTCAGTCGCTCGACTCTTCTTCGGTCATAGACCCTTCGCCGAAAACGTTCGAAATCCGGCCGCGCCACGCGTCGATCTCTTCGACGTCCTCGCGGAGATCGTCGATCCACGCCTGGGTCTCCTCGATTTCGGCCTGAACGTCGGCGACCCCCTTGTCGAGCGCATCGATGTCGCTGGCGTTCTCGTCGGTGCGGGCGGCGAGGTCGTCGATCTCGGTCGCCGTTTCGTCCAGCCGTTCGTCGGTGTCGTCGATATCGCTCGCGTTCTCGTCAGTGCGGTCGGCAACACTCTCGATCTCCGTCGCGTTTGCCTCCGTGCGCTCGGCGACCGTTTCGATCTCCGTCGTGTTTTCGTCGGTACGGTCGGCGAGGTCGTCGATCTCGGATTCGATCGTGTCGAGCCGGTCGGAGAGATCCTCGATCGCCTCGTGGCCCGTCCCGTGATCGTCGATGAACGCTTCGAGCGCGTCGCTGTAGGCCTCGATGTCGCTGATCCGCGACTGGAGATGTGAGAGACGGACCGCTTCGCTGTCCTGTCGGCCGAACTCCTCGGCGAGGAGCTTGCGATCCGCCGCCGAGAGGTCGTCGTTGCGGAGCTCCGCTGCGAGCGCCGCACCGACGCTGTTTGCTCCGGTCGTCGTCACTGTCTCTGCTTTCTCGGACGGTTCGGTGTCGTCGTCAGCGTCGGGAGTGCCGACACTCGTGACGTCGAGCACCGGATCGATCACGAACTGGTCGGGGTCGAGGTCGGCGTTGCGGACGCCGTAGACCGTTTGGTACTCCTCACCGGGGGCGAGTCGTCGCTCGAACACGGCATACCCGTCCTCGATCGACCAGTGATCTCCGCCGTAGTCCGGATTGAATCCGATGTCGTCGAGCGCGACGTCGTCGGGGGCCGCATCCACCAGCCTGACCACCGCCGCGTCATCGCGTTCGGAGACGAAATCGAACGTGACTGCCGGGACGGGAAACTCGTCGGTCGCCGTGGCTTTCCGGACAGTGATCCCATCCGATGCGACAGCCACCTCGGAGGGCGTGTCTGTATCGCTCATAGCTACGCAATCGGACACTTGCACATAAATCTTCACTGGTGGAGACACCGTTCGAGAGTACCGATCGGAGCCAACGCCAGCAGTCGCACACTGTCGTCAGTCGAGCGGAAGCCGTTTTGGAAGAGATTTTGGCATAGGTTTTTGGATACTGCAGTCGAAGTCGTTCACATGACCGATCCATCGGCACGAACCGACGGCGAACGCTCACGGCGGGGGTTCATGAGCGATGCGGCGCTCGCGGGTGCCGGAGCGCTTGCACTCTCGGCCACCAGCGGCGTGGCAGCGGCCACCGACGATGGTGAAACTGATTCGTCGCCGAGCGACGTGGAGGTATTGAACTACGCGCTGGCGCTGGAGCACCTCGAAGCGGCGTACTACAACGACTTCCTCGCCGAATATTCCGAAAGCGAGGTCGAGCGTTCGGCGGTGGCGAAGTACTTCGCACGACCCACCCTCAGATACTCGACGTATCAGCAGATCCAGGACGTTCGGGATCACGAGGAGGCCCACGTCGAGGCACTCAGCCAAACGATCACCGACCTCGGTGGGACGCCGGTCGAACCTGCCGCCTACGAGTTTTCGTACGATTCGATCGCGGAGTTCGTGGCGATCGCCGACCGACTCGAAGCCGTCGGCGTCTCCGCCTATGCGGGCGCGGCACCGTTGATCGACAGCGAAGAGGTGCTGGAGGCTGCCCTCAGCATTCACTCGGTGGAGGCCGAACACCAGACGTACTTCCAGTTACTCCACCTCCAGCGGCCATCGCCCGACGCGTTCAACGAGGCGCGCTCGATGGAGCAGGTGCTCCCGATCGCCAAACAGTTCGTTGCCGGTGCGGACGGTGGCAACACCGACGATGATAGTGGAGGTGGTGACGGCGGAGCGGACGACGGCGAAACGGACGGTAGCGGCAAGCTCTCGATCACCGCGCTTCAGGCCGACGCGGGCGGCAACGACGCTGTGAACCTGACCGACGAGTTCGTGACCTACGGGAACACCGGCGACGCCTCGCTTGATCTCTCGGGTTGGACGGTGACGGACTCTTCCGGAACGACGTACACCTTCTCGGATGGCACGACACTCGCCCCGGGCGAAGAGATCACGCTGTACACCGGCAGTGGCACCGACACCGACACCGAACGCTACTGGGGACAGGCGAACGAGGTCTGGGAGAACGGTGCGGACACCATGACCGTCAGGAACGCGAGCGGCGAGATCGTCCTCCAACGGTCGTACCCGTAGCGTTTCCGCGGCGGAGCCACCGACGAAACGATCGAGTCGGAGATGAACAGGATCAATACCCGGTACGACTGAAGGGATAGTCACAACACGATGTCCGATGGCGACGACAGCAGCGAGCGCGATCATGGTGACTTCGTCTTCGGGAACGATGGGGCCGCCGACAGCGACAGTGGGCTGAGCAGTAGCGACGGGCTCAGCAGTAGCGATGGAGTGGGCAGCGACGAGGAGCTGGACACACGACGGATCGCCGCCGTACTGCTGCTCTCGCTCGCCATTATCGTCCTCGCTGTCGTCGTCGTTCAGCCGCTCGTGACCGGGGTAGCAACGAATCTCTTCGGGGCCGACTCGCCCTCGGAGTCGGGGAACGTGACGAACGCGACGATCACCGGCGAATCGAGCGGTTCGGCCGACACGACCGTTGGAACGGCCGGCGATGATCAACCGAGCGCTGCAACGACCGCGACAATGACGTCCGGTCAGTCACCGACAGCGGCCTCGTCGGCGACGACAACGACTAGAGATGCGACCACAGCGTCGGCAACGACGACACAAACAGTGGCACAGGCCGACGAGAACACGACTACCAGCGAGAACGCGACTACCACCCCGAGCGACGGATCGCCGGTGATCGAGGAGTTCACCGTCACCGATCGCTCGGCCGACGGGAACGCCAGCTTCGATGTCGCGTGGAACGTCACCGACCCCAACGACGATCTCGTGGACATCGAGGTGACGATCGTCGCCGATCCCGACGGTGAGGCTCGTACAGTCGCCAGCCGTCGGTTCGATGCGGGTGGAGCGAGCACCGTCGGCAGCGAAACGTTTGGGGTGGAGGGAGGCAGTGGTAGTGTTTACGAGGTCCGGATGGAAGTCGCCGACGGGGCCGGAAACAGTGTCTTCACGCTCACGCGCGAGGTCGCTGACGGCGACCCCGACGGCTGAACGCTATCCGAAAGCACTCTTCGATCGATCGCTCAAACGACGCCGCACTCACAGTTCGTCGTAGATCGCCTGGAGGCGCGCGCCATCGTGCGCCCAGTTGTACCGACGCTCGACCGCCCGTCGGCCGCTCTCTCCGCACTCCTGTGCGATCTCGGGATCGGTGAGATCGTTCAATGCCGCACCCATCGCTGCGCCGTCGCCAGCGAGTGCGACACGGCCACCCTCGGTCCGCGTGACGATCCGAGCGAGCGGCGCGACGTCGCTCGTCACTACCGGTACTCCCATCGCCATGTACTGGAAGAGCTTGTGCGGGACGGTGGTCTCGGTGTGCGGCGTCGTGGCGTGGGGAACAGCACAGACGTCGCTCGCGGCGATGTAGTCGGGCACGTCCTCGAAATCGACCCAGCCCGTGAGCGTCAGCCGATCTCCGATGCCGAGCGAACGTGCGAGCCGTTCGAGGCCAGCGACGTAGTTGTCGTTGCCCTTCCCGACGAGCACCAACTGCACGTCCGAGCGGGTTTCGGCGAGATGGGCGACCCCCTCGATCAGGGTGTCGAGCCCGCGGTGTTCGGTGAAGTTGCCGACGTACGAAACCACGAACGATTCGTCGCGATCGAACCCGAGGCCGGTCGGGGTTTCGGCCGTGTCGCGATCGAACGCGTCGAGATCGACCGTGTTTGAGACGATCTTTACCCGTTCGGGGTCCGCACCGCAGTCCCGGAGGTAGTGTGCGCGCGCCTCCTCACAGACCGTGATCGTGCGATCGGCGTTCCGGACGGCGTGGCGTTCGAGGAACTTGAGTCGGGTCGGCGAGAGGAACACCCGTTGCACGAGGTCCTCGGGATCGCGCGCGATCTCGCGCCAGCCACGCATCCGGTGGATCTGGCGAACAGCTTCGGGATAGTTCTCGTGGAGGTCGGCGACCACCGGCATGTCGTGGTCGTCACCCACCGCGAGCGCGGTCTTCACCAGCGGGAGGTCGTGGACGTGGATCGCGTCGATCGACCCGCCGGGGAGGTCCTCGTCGGCGAGTTCCTCGATCGTCCGCCGCCAAACGGGATGGACGTTGGTCGCAATGTAGCGTGCGCCGTCGACGAGCCCACGGGGACCGGCGAACAGTTCGTCGACGGGCAGTCGCTGGACGTCGATCCCGTCGATCCGCTCGAAGGTGGGTTCGGCTGACCCGCCGCGACAGACCAGCGTGATCTCGTGGCCGGCCGCACGGAGCGTGGCGGCCTCCTTTTCGACCCGGACGTCCGGCGGGAACCGCTCCGGAAGGAGCATACAGATGTGCATGGTCAGATGGAAGACGGCGGAGTGTGTGGTCGATGACTCGTCACGAGTGGGGTTTTCGACGCTCGGCTTTCGCTCTTGTGGTCGGCTGTGATTCTCGCTGTGAGGGCATCCCGACTCTCGCCAACCAGTCCTTCTCCACGCCGCAACGAAGCCGCTTATGCCGGGCGACGGACTGGGAAGGGACAATGACGCTCGTCAGCGCCGTTCTGCCGACGTACAACCGCGCGGAGTACGTCTCCGGAGCCGTCGACACAGTGCTGGAGCAGACCCACGACGAGATCGAGGTCGTCGTGGTAAACGACGGTTCGACGGACGATACGGCGGCGAAACTGGCGACGTACGCCGACGACGATCGGGTGCGCGTCCGCCACAACGACGAGAACCGCGGCATCTCGGTCAGCATGAATCGCGCGGCCACGGTGGCGGACGGCGAGTTCATCTGCGTGCTCAACGACGACGACCGCTGGCACGAGGAGAAAGTCGAAAAACAGCTCGACGCCTTCGCAGAGCTCGGCGAGGAGTACGGCGTGGTCTACACCGGTGGGGTCGTCCGCCAGGACGAGAAGGTCGTCCGGGTCTATCGGCCGGACCGGGAGGGCGACATCTATCCCGACGTGATCGCTCGCTTCGGTCTCCACCCACATTCGAGTCACATGCTCCGTGCGGAGTGTTTCGACCTCGGTGGGTTCGATCCCGACTTCCCCCGCGGCGTCGACTGGGATCACTGTATCCGGCTCGCGAAGGAGTACAAGTTCGCAGCCGTCGACGAACGTCTCGTCGAGCGCATCTTCCACACCGACAACATCTCACAGCAGCTGACCCACGGTATCGAGGTCAACCAGCTGATCTGGCAGAAGTACCGCGACGAGATCGAACGGTATCCCGCAATCGAGCGTCGGCTCCGTGAGAAGCAGTCTCGTGCCCGGGCGCGAGTCGCGCTCGAACGCGGCCAGCGCCGACGGGCGTTCGGCTACGCGCGCCGCGCGATGGGGTACGAACCCTCTGCCGAGAGCGTGTTCATCATGGCCTTTTCCGTGCTCGGTCGGCGGGCACTCGCGGGGGCACGTACCGCCCGCGACGCCGCAATGAACTGGCGTGCGTCGCTGGACGAATAAATCGAAATGAGTCGTTCGCCAACTGGACTACCGCACCAACTGGTAGACGCGCTGCATCGCGTTCATTCCGGGTTGTCCGAACAGCGACGCCCCCAGCGGAACCGCCGTGCGGATCGACGGCGCGTGATAGCACGCGCGCGCGAACGATCGGACGGCGGCACCCGACCAGCGACGATCGCGGAGGGCCATTCGTCCCTCCAGCCGGTAGGTGTTGGCGAGCGCGTCCGCACGTACTCCGGGCGACGCTTCTCGGTACAGGTCGTCGTACTCCCGGACGATCTCCAACCGTCCACGGATCAGTCCCGGCGACTTTCCGCGAGAATCGTCGATCAGGCCTCGACGGACCAACGAGTCGTCGACGAACTCGAAGCTCGTTCGGCGCGCGAGATCGATCATCAGTCCGAGATCGTCGCCGCCGGGTCGATCCGGGAGCGGTAATACGTGATCGAGCACCTCACGATCGGTGAGCATCGTCGAGGTCACGCAGGGCGACATCGCGAACGCGAGCGCGGATTCGAGCACGTCACCCCGCACAGTCGAGTCCGGCAGCACGGTACGTCCGTCCTCGTAAGTCATTCCGCAGTATGCCACGCCCGCGTCCGTCCGTTCGAGCAGGTCGACTTGGCGGGCGAACTTGCCGGGCAAGAGTCGATCGTCGTCGTCGAGGAACTGGACGTACTTCCCGGTAGCGCGCTCCGCGCCCATCGTCCGTGCAGGGTTCGAGCCCCGATTCCGATCGAGTTCGAGAGACGTGACGTCGAACTCGTCGACGACCGGTTCGGCGTGACCCTCGCCGGAGTCGTCGACCACGATGGTCTCTGTCGGATGGTCCTGATCGATGACGCTCTCGATCGCGCCGCCGAGTCGGTCATTGCGGTAGTACGTCGGGATCACGACCGAAACGAGCGGGCCGTCCAGGGTGGACGCCGCGGACGAACCGTCGGGCGATGGCGGGCACACAACGGGACGAACGAAGGAACAGCTAAATGTACACCGGAAGGGAACTCGCCGGCAGTGACCCGCGACGCACATTTGAAACGCTGGGTGAACCAGCCACCGGCTAGCCCGCTCGTCGAGGCCCTTCGAACGGCCGAACGCCGGCGTGCGCTCGATCAGCTCGGCACGACCGATCGCGTCCTCGATCTCGCCTCCGAAGCCGGCGTCACGAGGGAAATCGACGCGGCGGTGACGCGGGTCGATTTCTCGCCCAATGCGAGCGAGTACGCCCGTCAGGTCATAGACGCCGCGGACTTTCGAACTGTCGACCCCGAAGCGCCCACACTCCCGTTCGATTCCGGGCGGTTCGACGCCGCGGTGTCGATCGGGCCGTACGACTGGAAGTTTCTCGCAGTCGACGATCTCACTGACGAGGTTCACCGGACGCTCGCGCCGGACGGCCGGTTCGTCTTCTCGGTACCGACGCCGCGCTCGCCGTACGCCGTCGCCGACTGGAACACCAATCGGTACTACACACCCGCGGAAGCGCTGTCGGTGATCTCGCCCGACTGGCGGCTCGCCGATTACGATCTCGTCTTCCAGTATCCCTACTATGCCCACATGGCGGTGAGCGCGCTTCCGGATCGATATCAAGACTCCTTCGTCGATTTCGCCGAACGCGCGAGCGACGAACTCACTGCACGCGATCGGTGGAACGACGCGTCGTACCTCGTGCTCGCGGCCGAGCCCCATCAGTATCGATCACATCTCGACGACGCGCTCGACTGTCTGTTCCGGCCGGTCGACGAAATTGGGTTCTGGGACGACGAAGACGGCAAAATCCTTCGTGCACACGACTACGAGATCGTCGACGAGGAGGGAGGAGATCCCTCATTTTCGTGGACGCCGGACGACCGCGAACTGTGGCGGTATGCCCCCTTCGGGCTGATGGGGACGATGCAGTGGCGGACGTCGCCCCTCGCTACTGAGGTATACGATGTAAAGATCGAGCGCGCACTTTCGTACTTCACCCGCAAAATCGAGGGTGATACCCTTCATGAGATGCCCAGCTATGGGATCGGCCCACTGACGTGTGCGTTCGCACTCGCCGCCGAGGTCTTCGACGACGATCACGAGCGGATCGCCCGCCAGCTGTTCGAACACGCACGCGCCCGGTTCGATTTCACGCACGCTGAGGACAGCCTGCTGGCGTACGGTTGGTCGTATCTCTACGAACGCAACCGCGATCCCGAAATCCGCGACGCGCTTTCCGAGGCCCTCTGGACGATGAACGATCGTCTCACTCCCGAGGGCCTGTTCGCGTTCGACAACCACACCACTCGCCGCCACCAGAACCAGATGTACGCCTGCTGGGGGTTCGCGCGTGCCGTTGAGGTCACGGGCCAGACGGGCTATCTCGACGGCGTCGAGCGCGTGCTCGACTACACGATCGACGAACGAATGCGCGACGATGGCGCGTTCATCTGGCAAGACGTCTCGCTACCCCGACGGCTCCGACGCGGAACGACCAAACGACTCGGCTTCCGGCCGCCCCACTGGGATTTCCTCTACGAGTGTCACCAGACGTTCTTCGTCAACGCGGTCGCCCAGTACTACCGCGCGGGCGGCGAGCGCGACTACGACCGCGCGGTTCGGCGCGCGATGTCGTGGATCTACGGCGAGAGCTCGCGTGGAGATCTCGTCGGGTGCTCCGGAATCGGCGTCCCGATGCGCTTTCTCACCGTCGACGACCGGCTCGACGTCGACGACCAGATGTACAAAGGGTCCTACGAGATCGGGTCGTACATCATGGCGCTGTCGAACCTCCTGTCCGGGCCGTTCTGCGATCGCTGACGGTTTCGGCGTCGCTGCCCTCCTCGTCGATTACGGTCCAAGAGAGCGACTCGTAGATCGATGCGAGACGCGAGGCGTCCCGCTCAGCGTCGTATCGGCTCTCGACCGCTCGTCGGCCGTTCGCGCCGTGCTCGGCGGCTGTTTCGGGATCGGCAAGCGCGACGAGCGCCGCAGTCAGCGATTCCCGATCGTTGGTGGGAATCACCCGGCCGGCGTCCGCCTCGCCGACGATCCGCGACGCGGGTCCGACATCGGTCGTCACGACCGGCACGCCCGTCGCCAGCGCCCGGAACAGCGTCGGCGGGATCGCCGTCTCGGCGACTGGCGATGGGTGGGTGGGGAACACACAGACGTCGCTCGCGACGACGTACGTCGGTAATCGGTCCGGATCGATTTCGGTCCGGAACGTGACCCGGCCACCCGCGAGTTCCCGTCGGGCCTGAGTTTCGAGAGCGTCCGTGGTTTCTCGATCGAGATCGCCGACGAGTACCAACTGAAGGTTCGCGACCTCGTCTGCCGCCCGCGCGGCCGCCGTGACGACTCGTTCGAGATCGGTGTCGAACGGCCCGTTCGCGAACGCGGTGACGACGAACGCGGCCTCGGGATCGAAGCCGAGCCCGCGGTCGACGTGGCCACTGGTTTCGAAGGTGTCCAACGCCGAGGTGGTGTCGTGGACGACCGACACCCGCTCGGGATCGACCCCCACCGCGCGAACGTAGCGTGCGCGCGCCTCCTCGCAGGTCGTCACGAGCCGATCGACGCCGTCGAGCGGCCCAGTTTCGAGTCGCCCCTGCCGCCACGGCGAGTGAAACAGCCGGCGGGCGAGTGCTCGCGGGTTTCGAAACCGATCGAGCCAGCCCTCGGTCCGATTGCGTCGGCGTTCGAGCGCCGGCGTGTTCCCGGGAAGATCGGCGATCACCGGCACGTCGTGGGCGTCACCGACTCGCAACCCGGTCTTCACGAGCCGGAGATCGGTTACCCCACAGGCGTCGATCGCCCGCTCGTCGGCGATCTCTTCGACTGCGCGCAGCCACGCGGGATTGACCATCTGGAGGGCGTACCGCACGCCGTCGAGTTTCCCCTTCAATCCGGCGTACAGCGTCTCGTCGGGGAGTCGACGCACGTCGATCCCATCGATCGTCTCGCGGTCGCGGTCGTGGGACGCGCCGCGGCAGACGACGGTGATCGTGTGGCCTGCCTCGTGGAGCGCAACGGCGTGGCTCCGCGCCCGTTCGTCCGTCGAAAACCGGCCGTCGAACAGGAGACAGACGTGCATCGGCGTCAGTCGCTCCCCTGCACTGGTCGTGCTGGTCCGCACGTTGCTTGGACTGGTGGGCTGACCATGCTCACCCGTGTCGGCGGGTCGGCTTCGCTCTTGTGGTGGTGTGGGTTTCGAACGCCGTCGCGATAGTGTGGAAGAGCGCGGGTCGTTCTACGGATGGGGCCGTTCCGCGACATCGAGGTGACCCTCGTAGGTCGCCAGTAGCTCCTCGGCGATGGTCGACCACGCGAACCGCTCCAGCGCGGCCTCGCGGTTCGCCTCGCCCATCGCGGCCACCCGCTCGGGATCGGCGATGAGTTCGGCGAGCGCGTCCGTGAGCTCGTCGGCGTCGCGGGGCGCGACCAGGAGGCCGTTGTCTTCGTTGATGACCTCCGGGATCGCGCCGACAGTGGTCGACACGATGGCGTTGCCCGCGGCCATCGCTTCGAGCATCGCGATGGGGAGCCCCTCGGCGTAGGCCGGCAGGACGAAGATCGAACCCGATCCGAGGAGTCGCTGTTTGTCCTCTTCCGAGACGTAGCCGAGATACTCGACGTTGTCGTAGGTCGCCGCGAGCTCTTCGGCGTGGTTCGAGAGCGGCCCCTTGCCGGCGATCGTCACTCGAAAGTCGAGTCCCCTGTCGGCGAGCGCCTCGATCGCAGTCGCGAGTTCGACGACGCCCTTCCGCGGGATCTGATTCGAGACCGCCACCACGTGGGGAACGTCCCCGTCGAACGCCGGGGTGTAATCGCCCGCGTCGACCGCGTTCGGGATCACGGTGAGCTTCTCGCGGTCGGTGTGCTCGCCGAGGGTGTCCTTCCAGTACTGCGAAAGCACCACGATCTCGTCGGCGGCGTCGAACACCAGCGACTGATACCACCGGACGAGCGCGGAGTCGGTCGAAACGAACACGTCGAACGACGAGCCGTGGATGTGGAGTACCACGGGCCGATCCCAGACGTACTTGCTGAACAGTACGTAGTAGCCTGCTCGATAGAACGAAAACCGGTGTGATGAATGGACGTGGACGATGTCGGGCGGCGATCGAACGGTGTACGTGAGGGCGTTCCAGCAAATGACGAGTACCGAGTGGACGAACGCGACCACACCCTCCGTCGAGAACGCGCCGATCTTGTGGGCTCCGACGCGCAGCTTCCCCGCGAGGTGGCGGCGCTGTTCGCTGATGTACTGCCCGATCCCGCCCGGGCCATGCCGGCCGACGATCAGGAGGTCGGTATCACGCATCGGTCATTCCATGTAGCCGAGACCGCGGAGACGGTCCTCGACGTCGTCGAAGTCCGCGTCCGCTGCAGCCGCCGCGTCACGCCCGGCGGTGGCGTGTTCGGTCGTTGCCACCTCCCGCTGGGCGGTCGCCGAGTCGGCGGCAAAGATCTCGTCGAGCACGCGACCGTCGACGTCCGCGGGTACCGCCTCGCCAGCGCTGTGGAGCACCGTTGGCGCGACGTCGACGACGTTCGCATCGGTCGGCGCGCTTCCCGGCTCGACATCGGGACCGGCGGCGAGGAAGACTCCTTCGGGCCGGTGTTCGGCCGCATGGACGCCGGGATCGGTGAATACCGCATCGGCGAGCGTCCCCTTGACGTGGTACGCGTCGCGGCCCTCGACGACGAGATCCGGCGAGTCGTCGTCGGTCGGGAACACCTCGCTCCCGTCGTACACGTCAAGGACGCGCTCGTCGGTTTCGGGATCGGTAAGGTTCGAGAGTAGCGCTTCGAGCTCCGCTTTGACGGTATCGACTTCGTTCGGGGGGACGATCCCCTCGTCGAAGCGCTCGGTGTCGTTGACGTAGACGTTGCCGTAGCCGTGGAAGAAGGCCTTCGTCCGGCCGTACTCGACGTCGTAGAGGCCGTGACCGCCAGGGATCTGTTCGGCGACCGCGTCGATGACACCGTGGGGAAGTCGATCCATGATGGTGCGCTCGTCGATCCCGATACGTTCCAGCGCGCCGAGCACCCGGTCTTTGGTCACGCCGAGCTGCGAGAGCGTGCCCCGCGCCGCGGTGTCGTCTTTCGGTGCGAGATATCCTTCGCGCGCGAGCAGGCTGTTGACGTTGACGAGCTTCGAGACCGGGCCGAACCCGTGATCGGAAACCACGAACAGCGTCGCGTCGTTGGCAGCGGCGTACTCACGAGCCTCACCGATCACCGCATCGAGCTGGCGGTAGTGATCGAGCAGCACCGACTCGTCCCAGAGGAGGTGCTGGAGCCGATCGGGAGCCGTGTAGGTGAAAAAGAACAGCCGCCAGTCGTCGGTCTCCATCAGCAGGTGGAGTAGCTCGGTTCGGGCCGCGACGAGTCCGTCGAGATCGGCGGCGAACTCCGCGTCGGTCCCGTCGTAATCCCGCCAGCTCAATCCGATCTCGTAGTCGGGGATCCGTCGTTCGATCTCCGCAGCGAGTTCGGGCGGGTGGGTGAACCCCTCCTCACGCGAGGGCGTCATCATCCCGGTCACCATCTTCCCCTCGATCTCGCTCGCGGGGTAGGTCATCGGGGTGTTCGCGACGACCGCCGGCGAGAGGAGGTCCCACAGCGCCGGGCGATCGCAGTCCGCGCTGGTGTTGACCCGGTGGCGGTAGTCTCGACGGAGACCGTGAAACGCGTAGATTCCGTGTTTGTCCGGACCGACACCGGTGGCGATCGACGGCCACGCTAGCGCGGTGTTGGCGGGTTTCGTGCTCTCGAGTTCGCCCGCAGCACCCTCCTCGATGAGTGCCGCAACGTTCGGGAGTTCGCCCGCGTCGGCCCACGCACGGAGCCGATCCCACGGCACGCCGTCGAGGCCGAGAACGAACGCCCGTTCCGGTGGCGCTGTCCCGGTCATGGCTGATACATACTAGTGGAGGCTCCTCGCGTGATGGCCATTACCGTTTTCATTTGCGTACGGTCGTTCTCCAGCCGATAGTCGCGAACAGCACGATGAACCGTCCGACGATGTCGCTCAACCGCCCGCAGTTCTCGCGACGGTCGCGTTCGTCGCGTTCGATTGGCTACCGGCGATGAAGTAGAGATCGAACTCGCCGTTCGACTGTACGAGATGGACGCCGGGTTGGGAGTCGAGCGTGCTGAGGTTCGCCTGGCTGTACCGGAGCCCGCGATACACCTCGCTTTCACGCTGGCGAGTCGCGTCGGTGAGTGCCAGATACCGTCCCTCTTCGGTCTGTCCAGCGATGTCGGAGATGTTGGCTTCGGGAATCCCGCGACCGTTCTCCTGAATCGGATTGTTCGTGACGCCCTCCACCCCGTGGCTGAACCGCCACGGCCCCGACCGGAGGCCGTACATCGCGACGCCCTCCGCCTGATGGTCGAAGGCGTAGTCGTAGCCGTCCATCTGACTTTCGGTCACCTGCTGGTTCGGTTGGTAGATGTACGGTGACGGGAAGACCACGATCGCCGAGAGCGCGACCATCACCACGAGGCCGATGGCAACCGTTCCTCGCACCCACCCTTCCGGAACGAACTCCGAGAGCCCGGAGACGTACCGGTAGAGCGCGATCGAACCGAGGATCGTCGAGAACACCATGATGAGCCCGACGTTCCGGAAGAACAGCTTCGAGACACTCCCGACGAAGAAGACGAAGGAGTAGGGGATCAACACGACGAGGCCGACAGTGAAGTACTTCACCAGCGCGGCGGTGTCGGGAGTGTCCCGGAGCCGGCCGGCGAGGCTCGTGAGCATCAACAGGCCGGCAAGCGCCGCGAAGATCGCGCTGACCGAGAACAGTTTCAGGAACACCTCGACGACGCTCGCGCCGATCGCAGTCAGTGAGTTCCCCCGGCTGGCGACCGCCGCGCCGGCGCTCGCACCGCCTGTCAGGAAGCTCAATAGCTCGCGTAACACGGCGTCGACAGAGTTCTCGTAGCGCCCTCGCCCGACCGACCAGAGCATGAACGAGCCGATGACGAACATGGTCGGTCCGTAGAGCGTTTTGTGACCCGCGATCCGGCTGTCCGGGCGGACTGATCGGTAGATGAACTGAACGCCGGAGATCGTGATGAACAGGATGATGAGATTCGCGGCTTGCTGTGGGTGATACAGCACCGACGCACCCAACACCACCGCGAACAGTGCGGTCAGCGCCGGCACGGGGTATCGACTCTCGAAGACGTCCGCCGGGCTAGTGAGATAGTTGATGAGGAAGTAGATCACCACCGGACTCAACAGCACGGCGTCGGTGATCGGGTGGGGCGTCATGTAGTTCATCCCGAGGTGGTTGATCGGCAGGAGGAGAAACGCCGCGAGCCCGCTGAGGAGCATTGCACCGCGGTGGCTGGTCATCGAACGAACGCACAGCGGGACGAACACGACAAAGGAGAGGATGTACGCAAGCACCACCAGCAGCATCGCGCGCGGGATCGTCGTCCCGACCACGCCCTTCATGAACAACGAGGTGGTGTGGATCCCCGGATAGAACAGCCCGAACGCGCTCAGCACGCCGCCGAAGAGGTCTCTCGTCCAGCCGAGGTGTGTCATCGCGTCGCCGGTGCCGTAGAAGAAGTAGTTCCGGATGATCGGCAGTCCGGCGAGTGCGAGCACCGCACCACCGCCGAGCGCGAGCCCGCCGAGGCTGAGATACCCCTCGGGCGCGTACAGCGTGACGGCGATCGCGATCGTGATCGCGACCGCGAAGCCGAGCCAGAACCCGATCGGGGTGGCAGTGGTGTAAATCGAAATCTCGTACCCCTCGGCCGGTGCGCCGTAGGCGTACAACACGGCACCGGCGAGCGCGAGATAACCGACTACGAGGGCGATCTTCTGCCCCCGGTAGGCCGGCGTGTCGGACGTGGTAAGCGTGCTCATCTGTAGGAGGGCCGCTCGACGCGGGCAGTTGGTGCTTTCTCTACCGTCCGCACTCCCTTTATTCCCATCGACTTCAGCCCGCGCGCGGTCGATCGACTGACTGGATCGGTATACTGGTCGAATCGGACCACTTAGCTGGGTCGTGGCGAACGACCGGATCGTGACGACTAAACCGGGTTGGCGGATACCCTCTCTATCATGGACCGCCCGAACATCGTCTGGATAACGCTCGAGAGCACACGAATGGATCACACCTCGCTCGACGGCTACTCGCGCGATACCACCCCGAATCTCGCACGAATCGCCGGGATGGGCGACGGTCGTGCGTTCGACGACTGCCACACCCACGGCGTCTGGACGCTCGCATCGAGCGCGTCGATCCTCACTGGTACCGTCCCCTCCCACCACGGCGCAGGGATGGAAAACGACGTGATCCCCGAGGAGCTCGACACGATCCCCGAACGTCTCACCGAGCAGGGGTATCACACCGCGTGTCTCTCGCCGAACTCCCACCTGAGCTCGGCGACCGATCTCGACCGTGGGTTCGAGGAGTTCACGTGGTTGAGCGCGGACACGCTGTTGGAGGCTGCCGGCCCTCGTATCCTCGCGAAGTACCTGCTCAACTGCCGGCGACACGGTCCCGGCCTCACGACGGACACGCGGCGTCACGGCACGGGATTTCTGATGAACGAGATCGCAAAGCGCCGGCTCGACGACTACGCCGGGAACGACGAGCCGTTCTTCCTCTATGCGCACTACGGCGATCCGCATCACCCCTATCACCCGCCACAGCGCTACCTCGATCGGTACGCCGAGGACTTCGAAATGGACACCGACCGCGCGAGAAAGCTCGGGCTCTACCACCACGACAACCTCCACCAGCTCATTGCGGACGGCTGTCCGTTTGCGGCCGACGAGTGGGACGCGCTCCGCGCGCTCTACGACGCCGAGATCGCCCACACCGACGACCTCGTCGGCGATCTGTTCGACTACGCGAACCGCCTCGATCTCGACGACACGGTGTTCGTAATCACTGCTGACCACGGCGAGCTGTTCGGCGAGCACGGGATGCTCGCCCATCTCGTCGTCACCGACGACGCCGTCTCGCACGTGCCACTCGTGGTCCACGGGGGCGACGCGATCACCGACCACGACGGTGAGACCGTCCAGCACGCGGACGTGATGCGAACGCTGCTCGAACGTGCCGGCGCGCGGACCGAGGGTCTCCACGGGATCGACCTCGACGAAGAGACTCGCGAGCACAGCCTGACACAGCGTGGCGCGAAGCGCGCTCTCAAGAACCTCGATCGGTTTGCGGAGCTGAATCCCGACTTCGATCCGTCACCGTACCACACCGCGACGCTCAGCGCGCTCCGCACCAGCGAGTTCAAATACCAGCGCAGCGACGACCGCGCCGAGCTGTTCGCCCTCCCCGACGAGACCACCGACGTTGCTGACGACCATCCCGACATCGAGGAGCGCCTTGACGAGACGCTTGACGATGTACTCGACACTGACGGCCAGCCGGCTTACACCGAGAGCCGAGAGGGAGAGTTCAGCGACGCGATGAAACAGCAGCTTTCCGATCTCGGTTACCTCGTGGATTGAACGGTCCGATGCTGTGACGAAGAGGGAGCAGCGGAACTCCGACACCCCACGCCGTCGGTCAGTCCAAGCGAGTTTGGCTCCGACGGCGCACCATCGCAGCCATCGCATAGCACATCCACGCCTGACTCCACCGCATGTACGGCGTCGTGTCGTCGAGGAAGCGTCCCTGCTGGCGATAGAAGTACCCTTCTTCGTCGAAGAGATTTTCAATCGTCCAGTCGAGCACCTTCTCGGCCATCGCGAGGCTTGTTTCGCCGCCGTCACGGACGAAGGTCAGGATCGACTGAGCGGCGGCGTGAGCGTCGCGCGGATAGGACTGATCGTGTTCGAACTTCGGTGCGCCGTCGGGCTCGAAGAGATGCTCCCGGTAGAACGCGAGCCCGCGTTCGTAGGCGGTTTCGGTGCCCGAGACATCGCCGCCCGCGTCGAGGTACTCCCGGAGCGATTCGAGCACGAACCCAGTGTGGAAGTTGTCGTGGCTGATCGGCGAGCCGTCGGCCGGCATCGAGTAGTGCCACGCGCCGCTTTCCTCCTGGGCCGACAGCACGAACGCGACGAGTTCGTCGGCGCGGCTCATCAGGTCGTCACTATCCGTTTGGGCCGCGACCAGCGCGAACAGTCGCGCGGCGAGCGCGTTGACGTTGATGACCACGAACTCGTCGTCGGTGGTGTAGGTGTAGGCTTCGTGGCCGTCGATCGTCCGGGTGTTGATCTCGGTCCGGATGAACTCGCAGGCCTCTTCGGCGACCGCGAGCGAGTGTTCGTCGCCGGTGAGTCGGTGGTGACGCACGAACGCCTGGGCGGCGAAAACCGTGACGACCACCGAGGGGTGATATGCCGGCAGGAAGAACTTCCGCGCGTTCTGCCAGTCGAAGTTGTACCCCCAGCACGCGGTCTCGTACACTGGAGATCGATACTCGTCGAGCCAGTCGAGCAGCTGCTCGGCCCGATCGAGATGATCGTCCTCCCCGGTCGCTTCGTGGAGTTCGAGATGTGCGAGCGCGAACAGCGCGATCCCCTTCGGGTTGCGTTCCTCGGGGATCGAGAGGTGTCGGTGAAGCGTCGCCGGGAACGAATTCACCGCGTGCATCCACACGAGTCGGGTGAACCAGTGCTTCCCGAACGGTCCCGCGTAGGGGCTGTTCAGTCCGTCGTAGGGGTCCCAGCCGGCGTACTCGCGCTCGCGCGCCCAGTCGAGCGCGGTCGTACAGACGTCATACGGTGCCGGATGGTCTGACTCGTCGCCGATCATTGTTGGACGGTCCGGATCAACTCGTTCGTCAGTTCGACCACTTCATCTCTCACTGTGCGTGCACGTTCGCGATCCGGTTCGACATCGGCCGGATCGAGCGTCGCAATGTGCTCGATGATGGCTGGGGCGTCCCGTGAGTGGAAGATCCGGCCGTCGGCCACGAGTTCCTGATCGACCGAGAGCAGCGTGTTCGGGAAGAAGGAGACGGCGGGTTTCTCCATACACGCCGCCTCGCGGGACATCGTTCCCGACCCGGTGAGCACACACCGTGCGTGCCACGCGAGCTGGAGCCCGTTCATCGCGCCGTTCGGCACGTACACCGCGTCGTCGTCGTACTCGCGGGCGTAGCTCTCGTCGCCACGTCCGCGCGGGAGATAGACCACGCCGATGTCGCGTTCGGTCGCCTCGGCGAGGAGGTCGGGCACGATCGAGTCGGCGTCGACGTACGCCGCGGTCAGCGCCTCCGGTCGCACCACGATGTACTCGCCGCTCGCGAACGGCAGCTGGTCGGGGAAGGTGGGATCGGGATCGAATCCAGCGACGTAGACGTCCTCCTTGTATCCGTCGTAGGTATGGATCGAGTCCGGATCCGCACCCCATCGGGTCAGCTCCTCGGCCGCGAACGCGCGCGGCACCACGTTGTGTGTCGCAGCGGCCTCGAAGCGGTTGTAGAGCTCCTCGATCCACAGCCCGTCGACGTGGGCGGTGATGTCGTTGTCGGTGAAGTGGATCGAAGGGGTGCCTCGTGCCCGCGAGGCGAGCACGCACATCGCGTTGCGCGCCGACAGCGAGACGTCACACTCGGGCGCGCTCACCGCGAGCTGGGCCGTCCGAAACGGAATGCCGAACTTCCGAACGAACGCATTGTCGAAGTCTCGACCCACGACGCGGTGCTCGAAGCCGACCTCGCGGGCGAGCGAGACGGTTTCGGTCTTCTCTCGGACGGTTGTCGTCACCGAGACGTTCTCCAACCCGCCGACGAGTCCATCGAAGAAGAACGGATGGGACGGACTGACGAGATCGATCCACACCCGTGCCGGAGTCGGTCGGACGGTGGTTTCGGCACTCGCGTGGCGACTCCCACCGCTCATAGTTCGACGACGGTGACGCCGGCCGCTTCCCACGCGGCGACGTCGAGGATTCCTTTCGCGTCGATCACGGTGTCCCCGTCGAGCTGTGCCGCGACCTCGGTCGGGTCGAGGACGGCGTACTCGTCGTGGTCGGTGGCGATCACGGCCGCATCGGCCCCCGACAGCGCATCCGGTAACGACTCCAGCGCGAGATGGCTGTCGGTGACGTGGGGATCGTGGAGCCGGACATCGATCTCCGTGTCCGTGTCGCTTCCGCCCACACCTGCGCCCTCCGCACCCGGTGCGTGCGTCGCTCGCACGCGCTGCTGGAGGGTCTCCGCCAGCCGAAGGCCCGGACTCTCGCGGGCGTCGGCGACGTTGCCTTTGTACGCCACACCCAAAATCGCCACGCTCGTGTCCGTGATCGAGCCGAGTTCGGTTTCGAGCAGATCCGTGACGTACGCCGCCATCCCGTCGTTGATCGCACGGGCCCGCTCGATCAGGTCGAGCCGATCCGAGCCCTGCCCGAGGAAGAGCGGATCGATCGGGATACAGTGACCGCCGACGCCCGGTCCCGGCTGGTGGAGGTCGACTCGCGGGTGGTGGTTCGCCAGCGCGATCGCCTCGCGCGAATCGAGGTCGTAATCGGCGGCGATCATCGCCACCTCGTTCGCCAGCGCGATGTTCACGTCCCGATAGGTGTTCTGGAGGAGTTTGACGAACTCCGCGAGCGTGGGGTCGGACATCGTCCGGAGCTCGCCCTCGACGAACGACCCGTACAGCGCCACGGCCGCCTCGACCGACGCCGCATCGACGCCGCCGATCGCCCGATCGTTGTCGTGGAGCTCCGCGATCACGTTGCCCGGAAGCACCGTCTCGGGCGAGTACGCGAGCGAGAACTCCCCGACATCGAGCCCGGAGCGCTCGAGCACCGGACCGAGCACCTCGACGGTCGTTCCCGGCGGGACGGTGGATTCGAGGATCACGGTGTCGTCCGGCCGGAGCTCGGCCGCGACCGCCTCGCCAGCCGCCTCGACGTACGAGAGCTCCGCCCGTCCGTCCTCCAGCGGCGTCGGCACGCAGATCAGGTGATAGTCCGCGGGCACGACCTCGCGGGTCACCGATAGCGACCCGTCGAGCGCGCTCGCGATGACGTCATCGAGACCTGGCTCGTCGACGTGGAGTTCGCCGCGTTCGATCGCGTCGAGCAGTTCGACATCGACATCGTAGCCGAACACGTCGTGGCCGGCTTCGGCGAGCACCGCTGCCGTCGGCAGGCCGATGTAGCCGAGACCGTGAACGCAGACCGAACTCATCCGGTCACCCCCTCGACCGATACGACCGGACCGAGGCCGACGGCATCGAGAATGCGCTCGGCACTCCGACCGTCACCGAACGGGTTCTCCCAGTCGGTCGGTGTGTCGAGCGCCTCGCGCGCGCCGGCGACGATCTCGGCGGGCTCGACGCCAACGATCCGGTTCGCGCCGACCGCGACCGTCTCGGGGCGCTCGGTGTTGTCCCGGAGAGTGACACACGGCGTCCCGAGGATGCACGCCTCCTCCTGAACGCCGCCGGAGTCGGTGAAGACGAGCCGTGCGGTGCTTTCGAGCCGGAGGAAATCCAGGAAGTCCTGGGCCTCCGTGAGCCGGACTTCGTCAGGCACGTCGATATCGAACGCATCGATGCGGTCACGCGCTCGCGGGTGCACCGGATAGATCACGTCGAACCCCGAGCGAGCGGCGAACTCTGCGACCCCGCGAAGCAGACTCGAGAACCGCTCGGGATCGTCGACGTTCTCCGCACGGTGGGCGGTCAGCAGACAGAACTCGTCGGGAGAGAGGTCGTGGCTGTCGAGCACTCGACTCTTCTCGGCGGCGAGGTCGCGATAGCACGTGACCGCGTCCACGATGGTGTTGCCGGTGACGGTGATGCGCTCGACCGGGATCCCCTCCTCGCGGAGGTACTGGGCCGCCTGCTCGGTGGGTGCGAAGAGGTGGTCGGCGGCGTGGTCGGCGAACACGCGATTGATCTCCTCGGGCATGCTCCGGTCGAAACTCCGGAGGCCGGCCTCGACGTGGCCCACCTCGCAGTCGAGTTTGCTCGCCGCGACCGAGCCCGCGAGCACCGAGTTGGTGTCGCCCTGGACCAGCACGACATCGGGCGATTCATCCAGCAGAACTTCCTCGATCGCGCCGATCATCGCGCCGGTCTGGGAACTGTGGCTTCCCGATCCGATCGCGAGGTTGTGATCCGGTGTGGGGAGTTCGAGCTGGTCGAAAAAGACCGTATCCAGCTCGTCGGAGTAGTGTTGGCCGGTGTGGATCACGCTGTAGCCGACGTCGCTTTGCTCGCACGCGTCGATCACGGGCGCGAGCTTGATGATCTCGGGGCGCGTCCCGAGTACGATCGTGATGGCCGTTTCGTCCGCGCTCATCGGTCACCGCCCGGTCTCCCGTGTGGTCCGCTCCGGAACCCGACCACCTCCATGGCGGACGATCCGGGACGGCCAACAGCCTCGGTCGGCCACGTAGTATATGGAGAGAGACAAGAGGGGCTGATCATGGTGATCTACTCACCGAGCACCGCCCCGTCGTGCTTTGTTATGTACCGTTTACCTGGCATCGGCGGCATCATACCTACCGTTCACGCAGCACGCTTATCAAACCTATCGAAACCGATCGGCGGTTCGCTACGTATCGATCGCCCGGCGACGATCGAGATACGTCGCCACTGCGTACGCCATCCACGCCTCACACCACCGCATTAGGGTGATTCGCTTGGTGTAGAACCGTTCCTGTCGGAAGTGGAATCGTCCGTTGCCCGCATAGAGGTTCCCGACGGTCCAGTCGAGGATACGTTCGGCGACCTCGAACGCGCCCGCGCGGCTGAAGACGATGATTCCCTGGGCTGCGGCGTGGATGTCCCGTGGATGGGCGTTCGACTCGTCCCAGTTCGGCGCGCCATCGGGGGCGAACAGCTCGTCGCGGTAGAAGGCGAGCCCGTCGTCGAGGCTGTCGGCGTACCGATCCGAGCCGGTGAGCTCTCGATGGCGGAGCAGCGATTCGATGACGAACCCGTTGTGGTGGTTGTCCATCGAGAGGTGTGACGCCGATGGGGGATCACGATACATCCACCCGCCCTCGGGGCGCTGACGCGAGACCACGTAGTCCAGCAGTTTCTCGCCGCGCTCGCGGTGTGTCGGATCGTCGAAGCGATCGGCGAGTTCGAGCAGCGTCACGCCGCCGAGTGCGACCGCGTTGAGGGTGTAGTGATCCGACGACCACGTCGGGACGTACTTCATCCGCGCGCCCTCCGGGATCTCCTCGTATTCGAGGTCCTCGTCGATGAACTTCGCGACCGATTCCACGATTTCGGGATACGCCGCGGCCGAGCCGGCGTCGAGGCCCGCGTCGCTCGCGGCAAGCAGCGCCCGGACCGCGTACGATGTCGAGACCATGTCGGGGTACTCGGGTAGTCCCTTGATGTCGAGATGCTGGATTTCGTGGCGGTGTGCGCCACAGAAACCGGCGTAGCCCGGCGTACGGTGTTCGACCAGCCACTCGCAGCACTCGCGCGCCTCCGCCGCATAGTCGACGCCGGTCGTCCGGCGACCGTTCTCGGATTCGACTCCACCGCTGAGATCGAGCTGGTCGGCGGTGAGGTTCGCCATGGCGAACAGCGCGGTGCCCTTGTAGTTCCGGCGCTGTTCGACCAGAAAGAGCCGCCGGACGTTGACCGGTGCTCGCTTGATCGTCTCCTGAACCGCGATGTTGAGCCACTTGTTCTCGACCGGTAGTCCCTGGAGAAGTCGGCTGCTCATCCCGTCGCCGTAGTCCCAGCCGGTGTACTCGCGCTCGCGTGCGTATCGCAGTGTCTCGCCGAGCAACGCTCCCGCGAGTCCCGTGGGGTCCGTCTCCTGACTCATAGCTCGTCTCTCGACCGCCGTGGAAAAATCGGTCGCGGTTCGTGTCGCGCGACGCGAGTGGCTATCGTTTACGGCGCGCGGCGACCAGTGCGGCCGCGAGCAGCGCGATCACGGCCACCACCGGACCGAAGCCCGGCCCGAACGCCCCGCTGCCGCCGTCACCGCTTTCGTTGCCCGTCGCGTTGCCGGCGCTTCCGTTGTCGCCGTCCTCGCCGGCAGCGGTCGTCGCCTCGTCTGCGTCCTCGGTTGCTCCGTCTTCGGTGCCGTCCGCCGCATCGGTCTCGGCCGTCGCCTCGCTCGTTCCGTTCGCCGTCGTGGCGTTCGCCTCAGCGGAGCCGTTCTCCGTTGTGGTGGCTGCGCCACCCGTTCCGGTGACGAAGAAGCTGTCGTCCTGCGCACCGGTGGTGCTGTCGTTGTCGAGACTCACGACAGAACCGTCGTCGAGCCGAGTGATCGCGTACTGGCCCTCGGCGAACCCAGTCGTCGCGATCACCGATGAGCCGTTGGCTGCCGTCTCGAACTGGGTCACGACGTCGCCGAGTGAGCCGTTCTCGACCGCTTGAACCTGATAACCCGTGCTCGCCTCACCCTGGTCGAAGTAGAGCCGTGCGCCCTGACCGTACTCGCTGCCGGCTCCAACTCGGCCGTCGGCGTCGATCGTGGTGACGTACCCGGTCGCGTTCGCGGGAACGCCGTTGTTGGTCACCACCGCGTCCTCGGCCGGATCGAGGCTCCCGTTGAGCCGCTCGTCTTGGGTGCCGCCGGTAGTCTCGTAGAAGACCACGGCTTCGAGGCGCTGGCTCTCGTTGACGTTGCCGTTGAGCGCCACGGTGTAGTTCCGTGGAGTGTACTGTGCGATGATCGGCTCGGTGTTGCCGACGAGCTGGCCACGTGAGCCGTTCTCGGCGACGGTGAACACCCCGATGTAGCCGGCGTTCGGCACGACACCCGACAGCGAGATCGACTGGGTGTCGTTGAACTGGGAGGCGCTCTGGTTCGGGAACGACAGCGATGCGGACTCCACCCGGTAGCCGACCGACACGGGACCGTCGGTCGTGCCATCCGGCGTCGTGGTCGACACACCCACCGAGTAGTCACCGTCGCTGGTCGGCGTGCTCATGTTGGCAACCTCGACGAGGATGCGGTCGCCGGCTCCAACCGGTACTCGCTGGGTGAAGTTGAGCGCGATCGCCCCGTTCGCGCTTTCGGCTACCTCGAACGCGCCGATCGTCCGCTGGTTGTCCGAACCGACGATCGTCACGCCGACGTCGTCGGTGCTCACGTTCGAGACGCTCCCGTCGAAGCTGTTGTCTGCCCCGAAGTCGAGGGTCATCGATCCCATGCCGTTCTGGACGACGGCGTCGCTTTGTTGGGTGACGACCGAGACGGGGAACTCCTGAACGTTCGTTCCTGGCGAGTGAGGATACGGTGCAGCCGTGTCGGCGTTGAGCGCCGCCGCGGTGGGACCGCCGACCGCAACGGCTGCGACCGCCGATACGACGATCACGACCGTCATCAACGCGCTGTGTCCTGCCTTCGTCATGGATGAGTGATGAGATGGATCATTGTGAGCTATCTGTGTCTCCCGGCGTCGCCTGTCTCGCTCGAGACGAGCGCTGGGAGGTCGTCGGCGGGGACCTCTCGCGTCGAGGGCTTTGTTATCCCCACCATACTCGTTTCCTTGATGCGAAACGTGACGAAAAATAGGTTCCGGTTCGGGTGACGGGAGCGTGTGTCAGCGCCGCCGAGTCGCGAGTAACGCAGCAGCGAGCACTGCAACCACCGCGGCGATCGCAGTGAAGCCCGGTCCGCCTTCCTCGGTCGCTTGGCCGCTACCGTTCGTTTCGCCGGCGTCGGTCTGGGCGGCGGTCGCATTCGTCTCCTCCGTCGCCGCTGCCGTCGTGGTCGCCGCCGCTGTCGACGTTTCGACCGTCGTTTCGGTCGCGTTCTCTCCGTCGGGATCTCCCGTCGCATTGGCGCTTTCGGTCGTCGTGTTGGCGGTTTCCGTGGCCGTTGCGTTCGTGGTTCCGTTGGCGCTTGCGTTCGTTCCGTTGGCAGGGCCAGCCTGCTGGCCGGTGACGAGGAAGCTGTCGTCACCCGGACCGGTCGTACTGTCGTTGTCGAGACTCACGAGAGAGCCATCGTCGACGCGAGTGATCGCGTACTGGCCTTCGTCGAGTGCCGTGGTGTCGACGATCGCGGTGCCGTTCGCGGCGGTCTGGAACTGGGTCGCCGACGGGCCGATCTCGCCGCCTTCGATCCGGCTGATCTGATAGCCCGTGCTCGCCTCACCCTGGTCGAAGTAGAGTCGCTCGCCCTGGTCGTACTCGCCGCCGGCCTGGAGCCGCCCGTCGACGTCGAGCGTCGAGATCGACGCCGTCGCGTTCAGGAGTTCACCGTCGACCACGAGTGGGTCGTCCTCTTCGGGGTCGAATGTCTGGTTCTGACGAATACTGACGGACAGTCCCGTTGATTCGGTGTACGCGACCGCGGTGAGGTCTTGGCTCGACGAGATTTCCCCACTCACGTCGATGGTGTAGTTCGCCGGTTGCGGGCTGGTCGAGATGTCGGTCGTGCCGACAAGTCGACCCTGGGAGCCGTCGTCAGTCGTGGTGAACACCCCGACGTATCCTCCACCCGGGATCGACGCCGTGAGGTTGAGCTGCTGACTCTCGCTGAACTGCGAGAGGTCCTGATCGGGGAAGGAGAGTTCGGGCTGGCTCACCGTGTACGAGACCGACGCCGGCCCGTCAGTTTCGCCGTCGGGCGTCGTGACGGTTCCCTCGATGGAGTAGGTGCCCGGCTCGCTCGGCGTCGTGAAGTTGCGGAACTTGACCGCGACCTCCGCACCCGCACCCGCCCCGGAACCGAGCTGAGGCTGGATGGTTCGCGGGAGCGTGATTTCGAGCTGGCTGCCGTCCTCGCTCGACGAGACGTTGACGTTCTCGATCTGGAACAGCGTGCCGCCGCGGATCGCGACCTCGACGTCCTCGTTGGTCACGTTCGCGACACTGGCCTCGCTGCCGACGTCGAGCGTGATCGTCTCGATCCCGTTTTCGGCGGCGGCGTCATCCGGCTTGACCGCGTACAGCGCCGTTCCGAGTGTGCTCGTCCCCGGTGTTAGCGGGTACGTCGACGCTGCGTTCCCCTCGTAGGCGGCCGCGGAGCCGCCGAGGAGAGCGACGCCACCAACCGCCGATACCACTACCACCGCGACGACTGCTACAGTAGTAAATTTCCGTATCATGCGTTCGTGTCGGTTACAGACTCGTTTCGTCGCCAAACCGCTCGTCCCGAACGGGCCGTGGTTGCGACGAAACCGTCCTTTCGGAACCCTCTCCGTAGAGCGGCTTTGTTATTCTTCGCATACTCGGACGTGGCGTCCCGAAGGCTGGTCGCCGATCGATCCCTCCCCACGAATCCCACCTGCTCCTCGACACTGCGCGCGTCACCGACTTCGTCCTCGGTCCGGATCGTCGTCCCGAACCGGACCGGTGTGTTTACCAGGGACGAGTTCGTTCGCGTCGGCAGGGACACATGAGATATCTGTTTTTTACGAACACTCCTGCTCACGTTCATCTGTATAAATACGCTGCGGCGGAACTCGACGACCGAGGCCACGACGTTCTCGTGCTCGCCCGGGACTACGGCTGTACGACGGAACTGCTCGAGTACCACGGGCTTCCCTACCGGTGTTACGGCCACCTCGAAACCACGAAGTGGTCGCTGGTGCGCCAGCTCCCGCGCCACTACTACTCGATTCTCCGATACACCCGGCAGTACGATCCCGATCGGATCTTCGGGATGGGCGCGTACGCCGCCCACGCCGGGGCGATCTCGCGCACGCCGGTCACGCTGATCCTCGACTCCGAGCCAACCTCGCTGGACCACGCCGTCTCGCGGCCCTTCGCCGCGAGTATCCTCACCCCACACGCCTTCGGGAAGGATCTCGGCCCCAAACACTACCGTTTTCGGGGGTTCAAGGAGTCGGCGTACCTCCACCCGGACGTCTTCTCGCCCCGTGACGACATCCGCGATAAGCTCGGCGTCGGGCCGGACGAGAAATACGTCATCTGTCGGTTCAACGCGTTCGGCTCGCATCACGACGTCAACCACTCCGGGATCAGTCCCCCCGAACGTCGTGAACTCGTCGAACAGCTCGCCGAGCGTGCCACCGTGTTCGTCTCCGACGAGAGCGACGCGATGGCGTTCGACGCACTCGACGCACGGCCGTTCGATCTCCATCCGGGACTCCTCCACGACGCACTCGCCGAGGCCCATCTCCTCGTGGCCGACACCCAGACGATGGTGACCGAGGCCGCGTTGCTCGGAACGCCGGCGATCCGGTCGAACTCCTTCGTCGGCGACTCGGACATGGGCAACTTCATCGAACTCGAACGCGAGGGACTGATCTACAACATCGGCGCGTTCGAACCCGCGCTCGAACGCGCGTGCTCGCTGCTCGACGACGCGTCGATACCCGCGGAGTGGGCGGCGAAACGCGACGACTACATCGAGAGAACTGTCAACCTCACAGAGGTGATTGTCGATCTCGCGACGAACGCCGACGGGCCCGGCAGCGTCACGGGACTCTCGCAGGGTGAACTGTCGGCTCGTCCACCCCGAGACGCGCCCGTGTCCGCCGACCGCTGAGTCGGGCGACACTCGATTTGCCGACGATCCTGGCCGAACTCGTCGACCCCTATTTTCGTCATTCAGCGTACGAGAGCGCAACGACGCGGCCGTCGCCATAGATGGCGTACACCTCGGCAGCTCCGTCACCGTCGGTGTCGGCGACCGTCGGATGAACGTAGATCGGCACGCCCCGTTCGTAGGACGCCAGGACGTCGCCCGATCGTGGGTCGACGACCGAGACGACCCCGTCGTTCGTCGCGGCGACCAGCTCCGGGTCCGTGTCGTTATCGATGTCTCCCATGACCGGCGGGGGCATCATCTGTACTGATTCGGTCGTCAGCGTCGTCGTCCACTCGGTGCTCCCGTCACTCGCGTTGAGGCTCCTGAGCTTGCCGTCCTTGGCAACCGCGTACACTTCGGGGTCGCCGTCACCATCGCCGTCTCCGAGCGTGTGAACTGCCGCGAACTCGCCGAAATCACGCTGCCACTGTACCGCACCGCGCTCCCCGTCGATCGCCGTGACTCGCCCGTCGACGGTGGCCGTCACGATCTCTGTCGCCCGATCGTCGTCGGCCTGTCCGGTCGTCATCCACGTGATCGATGATTCGAACGGCCGCGTTCGGTTCCACGCCGTCGTCCCATCGTGCTCGAACAACACGAGCTGCCCGCTGCTGGTTCCGACGACGATCTCTCTCCGATTATCCGCATCGAAGTCCTCGACTGTCGGCTGCCCCCACGTGTACGAAGAGAGGGTCTCCGTCCAGACGGCCGTTCCGTTCGGTCGGAGCACGAAGACGGTTCCCTGCACGTCGACCACGACGAGCTCGTTCGTTTCCTTGCCGGTCAGATCGGCGACAACGGGTTGTGTGTAGCCGTAGTCGGTGAGGTCGTACTGGAAGACCTGCTCGCCTGTTCGTGGCCGATACGCGGCGACTTCCTGCTCGGTCGAGGTTGCGATGACTTCCTTCGTGTCGTCACCGACGAAATCCGCGAACGTCGGGTCGGCGACCGCGTGAATCGTACAGTTCGCCGACGGGATCG
Organism: Halococcus saccharolyticus DSM 5350; assembly: GCF_000336915.1. NCBI lineage: Archaea > Methanobacteriati > Methanobacteriota > Halobacteria > Halobacteriales > Halococcaceae > Halococcus > Halococcus saccharolyticus. The sequence goes on from NZ_AOMD01000018.1 coordinate 72,401, forward strand.
GCTCCTGCCAGCGTGACGACCCATCGGAAGCGTTCTGTGCGACCAACGCACACTGGTCGGTTCCGAACTCGCCGCTGACCGGGGCGAAAACCAGGCTGGAGCCGCCGACCCGTCCGACAGCCGGTGCGTGATGGTTGGACTGCGTGGCACTGGTGGTGTTGCTCACCCACCGCTCGGTGAGCGTCCCGCCGGAATCGGCGACGGTGCTGAAACCGAACACGGCCGTCCCGGCGAGCGCCACGACGACGACCACCGCCGCCAGCGCGGTCCGCAACTGCATACTCGCGGTATCACACACTCGGGAATAAGGTCTCGCGTCGCTTCGGCGGATTCGAGAATCGTACCAGATCGGCGTATCAGTAGGTTCTTTGGGGCTCTCCGGTGTGATTCGGTAATGAAGTGGCGTCGGCCGATCGTCACCGTCTGGCTCGCACTCGTCGGCGTCGTCGGTGTCGCGAGCGGCCACCAAGTCGCGAACTCGCGGTTCGCCGCACCGATCCCCCTGACCTTTCTGTTCGGTGGCGCGGGCGTCACGGTCGCCGCGACAGCGCTCTGGCTCGGTGTGACGGCCGAGACCGCTCCGAGGGCGCGAGCGTGGCGGTCTCGCTTCCGAATCTCGGCTGGAGTCGCGTCCGGTCTCCGCTACGGCGCGCGAGCCGTCTTTTTCGCTGGTTTTCTCGTCGCGATACTCCACGGTCTCCTCGGCCCGCAGGTCGACGCTGAGAACTTCGCCACGGTGTTCACGTGGGCGGTCTGGCTCAAGGGCGTCGGCCTCCTCTCGATCCTCGTCGGCAGCCCGTGGCGAGTGCTGTCGCCGTGGCGCACGCTCTACGATGGACTGGTGCGACTGGAGGGCCGCGAGATCGCCGCCGTCGGTGCGTACCCGTCGTGGCTCGGCCACTGGCCCGCCTTCTTCGGATTCGTCGTCGGCATCGCGATCGTCGAGAACCTGACGGTGATCCCCCGCTCGCCGGCCGCGACCGCGGTCATCGTCGCCGGCTACGCTGCGGCGATGGTTCTCGGCGGCGTGGCGTTCGGGGACGACTGGTTCCGCCACGCCGATGCGCTATCGGTGCTCTATCGGTTGTTCGGTCGCGTCGCACCGGTGGGATTCGTCGAAACGGATGGTGGATATCGCATCACGCTTCGTCCACCGTGGGCGGGCTGTACGCAGCGCGTTCGCGACGTCGCCCTGGTTGCGTTCGTCGTCGCCACGGTCTACACGGTGAGCTTCGACGGCTTCACGGGCACGGCGACGTATCAAACAGTATTATTCGATCTCAGGGACGTGCTCGCCAGCGGTCCGGCGACCAGCGTGCTCGTCTATGCGGTCGGACTGTGTGGGTTCGTCGCGGCGTTCATCGCCGTCAGCACGATGATGGCATCCGTGGCCGACGAGAGCGGGGCGTGGCGCGAGACGGCGCTCGCGTTCGCGCCGACGGTGCTCCCGATCGCCGCCGCCTACGAGGTCGCACACAACTATCCGTTCGTAATCGAGAACGTCGGGCGACTCGCGGCCATCGGGTGGTCGATCACCGTCTCGCCGATCGATCCGATCGAGCCGCTCGGCTGGCTGACGCTCCTGGCGTTCTGGGGATCGCAGGTCCTCCTCATCATCGTGGGCCACGTCATCGCCGTGGTGGCTGCCCACCACGTGGCGATCGAGCGCTACGGGACGCTCTCCCGGGCGCGACGAACCCATCTCCCGCTCGTGGTGTTGATGGTCGGGTACACGGTGCTGTCGCTCTGGATCATCTCCCGACCCGTCGTCGCCTGACAGCGGCGTGCCGTCGGGATTCGCCGATCGCACCACAACCGTTATTCGCGCGTCCCGACGATTCTGATATCAGTCGATCGTCGGCAGCCATTCGAGACGAACATTGCTCGCCGCCGTCGCGGATCGGCGCTCGATCCGTCGTCTCGGGTGCACCGCGATCGCTTCCACGAAACAGATGTCGAGGTACCTACTCCACTTCGGGATGGGACACGACTCCGTGTCTCTGGAAACGCTTGCCCTGCCGAGCGTGCTCGTGCTGGCTGGCGGCGCGTCGGTGATCGTCGTCGGCCTCGCGATCGCCGCGTTCGCCCAGCGTCGCTCGCGGTCGTATCTACTGATCGCGCTGGCACTGGCGACGCTGCTGGCCAGAACCGTCGTCGGGGGGCTAGCAATGGGTGAAATCATCCCCGTCGGGATGCATCACCTCATGGAGCACGCACTCGATGGGGTCATGGCCGTCCTGCTCATCGCTGCGGTGTACTTCGCCCGCACGACCGATCCGACGACCGGCGGGGGACGCGCATGAGCGAGACCCGCGATCGGATCGCCCGACACGTCCACACCCATCCCGGCGTTCACTTCAACGACCTCGTCCGCACGCTCGACCTCGCGCCCGGCCAGGTGCAGTATCATCTCAAACAGCTCCTCACGGCCGATTCGGTCGTCGACGAGCAGCTGTACGGACAGACGCACTACTACCCACCCGAATATAACGACTGGCGACGCGGCGCGCTCGCGCTGTTGCGCCGCGAGACTGTCGGTGACATCGTCGCCGTCCTCTGCGAACACGGGTCCGCACGACCCCAGTGGGTGGCCGACGAGCTCGACATCGCACGGAGCACGCTCGAATGGCACCTCGATCACCTCGTCGAGGAGAGTGTGGTCGTCAAGCACCGTGACGAGCGCAATCACGTCACGCTCAGGCTCACTCGGCAGGACGAGACGGCGGCGTTGCTCGACGAGATTTCCCCGTCGACGCCGGAACGGATGGTGGATCGGTTCACTCGCCTGACCGACAGGCTGCTCGACGAACCACGTTCTAGCGAATAGGCCGACCGGCGACTGGGTTTCGGTGCGGGCGAACACAACGAGGCCGATCTGTTTTCGAAACGTTCTGCGACGCGGACCGAACCGCCGTCGCCTGACTCACTCCGAGGCGACGAACTCCTTCGCGATGGGGAGCACCTGCTCCATCGAGCGAGCGGAATCGAACGCATCGGGGGCCGCTCGGCGAAGGTTCAGCGTATCGAGGAAGCTCGCGTGGCGTGCCTCGACCGAGTGGATGCTCAACGCGGGCGGCACGAGATCCGGATCGGAGAGCAGGGGTGCCGCCCCTGCGTACGCGGAGACGCCGACGTCTTCGAGGCGGGCGGCGATCGCGACGAACTCCTCGAACGTGTCGTAGTCGAACTCGTAATCAGTCTCCTCGACGGGGTTGCCGCCGAGATCGGTGATGGTCTGTGTCAGCTTCTCGACGTGGGCTTTCTCGTGATCGCGGATGTCTTCGAGCTGCTGGTACATCGAGAACCGAAGCGTCGGCCGGTCGAAGTACCGCGCGACCGCCGATCGCTCGACGTCGTGTTCGCTGAACGTTCCGCCGCTCGATGCCAGGCCATCCCGATAGAAGGCGTATTCGAGGTGTTCGAGCGTGAGTGCGTAGTTCAGGACGTCGATGTCGCTGATGGCCATGTCGTCCGGGAGAGCGATATCGTCCGTTCCGGCGTAGCCGTGTTTGCCCGAGTCGTCCTTTTCCCAGAACAGCGTTCCCGTCGACTCGTCGCCGGTGAAGCCCGCGCCGTCGAGCGGAAACTCCAACACGAGGTCGTCGTTGCCGTCGCCGTCGACGTCGCTGACCGCACCGTCGTCGACCGGCCGAACACCGCCGCCGTTGCCGAGGATCTCGTGGGTACCGAAGCGATATCTGACGGCGCGGTCGGTCGGGTCGAACACGACCGTCTCACCGTTCGCGTCCGTGAACTCGGTGTACCGTACCGCGACCGAAACCCGGCCGTTCTCGTCCGGTTCGACCCGATTCCCTTCATGTTCCGGAGCGATATCGATAGCGAACTCCTCCGGGAAGTGTGCGGCGGCGGTCGTACTGACGGCCGGAATCGCGGCAGCCGTCGCCGCCGTCCCGATGGCGGCTTTCATGAATCGACGACGATCGGTGTTCTCCGACGGATCGCTTGTGGATTCTTTCGGGGAGTTCATGTGAGTTCCAGTACCCCTCGGGTGGGGCTGTTCGGATGTTTAAGCGGTGCTGTATAGTGATTTCTGGCACGACTCTCGAAACGAACGTCGGCTCGACAGGATGTGAGGGATGGTTTCAGCCGTCTTGGTATGGACTGTAACTCACACACCACGCTTCCGGCTCGATGTATCCCTTCACTACGCTGCACGCGCCGAGCCCGTCCCCGTTTTTGTCTGCGAGATAGAACAGACAACCCGAGCACTGCTGGCCGTCTTTCGGCTGCGACTGGTATTCGACGGTCTCCTTCGATTGGAGTGAGTCGAGACTTCGGTCCGTTCCACCCTGGCTCGACGCCGTTCGGTAGGCTGTCGGAACGGGACCACTCAGGTCGTCCACCCTCGTCGTCGTTCCGCTGTCGTTCGTTCCACCGTCGTTCGTTCCGCCACTGTTTGTCTCATTCGTCGTTTCGGTCGCCGCTGTTGCGTTCGTCGTCTCGGTACGTGCTCTCGCGGTCGCCGTCCTCGTTTCGGTACTACCGATGGCCGCCGTCGTGCGGGCTTCGTCGCTGGCCGTCGTGTCGTTTCCTGCGGCACCATCGGCGTTCGTTTGCGTCGTGTCGTCGTTTCCATCCGTTCCTCCGTCGCCATTACAACCGGCGAGCACGGCGAGTGCCGCGCTCCCCGCGAGTCGGAGGAACGTCCGTCGCCGTCGTTCGGACTCCATGATTCGATCTGTCGGGCGCTATCGTTAGCGATTCTGGCACGATCGTCGAATCTGCGGCACGGATTCGAGAGACGGACCAGAACCGGTTTTTCCACGGAGCCGCAACGCAACGCACGATGGATCGCCGAACGTTTCTGCGGGCTTCCGCCGGTGTGACGGGTAGTGTCGCCCTCGCCGGCTGTTCCAGCTTGTTCTCCGTCAGACGGGGCGACCCGCCGCTCGTCGAAAACCGCCCCAATGCGGTCTACTATCCGACCCACACCGAGGGCATGGAGATGGTCGGCATGAGCGGAATGGGTGGGATGGCGATGAACGACTCCGGAGGGATGGAAATGAATGATTCGGGTGGAATGGGGATGAACGACGCAGGCGAAATGGACATGAACGGCTCCGGTGAGATGGCGATGAACGGGTCGAGCGGGATGTCGTCGAACGGCTCGGCGACCGACTCGATGAGTGGGGGCAGGAACGGCGCGAGCGACTACGCGTTCGGATTGATGTACTCGTATCCCCACCGCTTCTGGACCGCCAACGGCAGCGAGACGCGGAAGGTCTCGATCCAGCAGGAAGACACCGTGCACCTGATGACGTCTGTCTGGGAGCCGAAAACTCGAACCGTGCTGCCGGATACCGGCCTCTCGGTCGAGATCACGCAGAACGGGGAGGTCGTCTCTCAGGAAGTGATCTACCCGATGCTGTCCCAGCGGATGGGGTTCCACTACGGCGCGAACTTCGGGCTCGACGGGAATGGCACCTACACGGCAACGCTCAGCGTCGGCGGGATGTCGACGCGCCGGACGGGCGAGTTCGTCGGGATGTTCGCCGAACCAGCGAGCGTCGACATCGAGTTCGAGTACAGCCGTACCGACAAGCGGTCGATCGATTACACCCGGACCAAAGGACAGCGCGAGGGGAGCCGGGACGCGGCCAAACCGATGGCGATGGAGATGGTTCCGAACTCGGTCGTACCCCCGAAATCCGACCTCCCCGGCGAGATCGTCGGCACACAGACCAGCGGCGACGGTCGATTCCTCGCGACCGTGCTCGACAAGCCACCACGGGGCATCGACGCGAGCGGACCGTATCTCGCGGTCTCGGCGCGGACGCCGTACAACCGGATGGTGCTCCCGGCAATGGCGCTCTCGGGGACGCTCCGCCGCAACGGCAGGACCGTCTTCGACGGTCCGTTGCAACCGACGCTCGATCCGGAACTCGATTACCACTATGGAACGGTCGTCGACAGTATCGAATCGGGCGACGAACTCGAACTTTCGGTCGAGACGCCTCCGCAGGTCGCCCGTCACGAGGGCTACGAGACTGCTTTCCTTGATATGCCACCGATGACGTTCACCGTATAAATCGTTCGAAACGTGGCGTTTCAGACTCCGCTCCGGTGATGGCCATTTCTCGTGCGTCTACAACAAGTGACATTAGAGCTGCACGAATCCGAGCCCGAACTCCGATCGAAGCGGCGATCGAGTCGGATGTGCTGATACGTACGCAGGCTATGTAGTGACTGAACTCGGGACAATCATCTCCACTGGCGGCATATGGATGAAGGCAGTCTCGTAGCCGTCGTGTCGAGCGATCTGTGGCGGCGTGATCACTGAAATCTCCAGCTCGTCGCCGGGCTGGATGCCCTCCACAGCGGTGCTGTAGTGGTATCCGACGTCGGGATCGAGCGTCCGTTCGAGGGAGCCGTCGAACACCCGCTTCCCGCCCCTCGACACCGTCGCCGACAGCGACATGAACGGGAGAACGATCCGGTTGTACGGTGTTCGTGGAAACACCGCGAGCCGCGTGGCTCCGTTCGTGTTCCGGATCGCGGTCACGACGAACGTCGCGTCGCCGGACCGTTTCGTGCCGAGTCGCGTGCCGGGCAGCGCGCGCTTCGGCGGCGCGCGGCCGACGGGCACGTCCATTCCCATGTCCATCGGTTCGACGGCACCGCGTTCCCCTTGCTTTTCGGGGAGCTGTCTGAGCGCCAGATCGTACAGCTCGGCGGTGTCGAACGTGAACTCGAACGTCGCCGTCATCGGATCAGAGAACTCCTCTTCGAACCGCCCGGTTCGACGCATCCGCGTTCCACCGATCGAAACCCTCGCTTCGTAGGTGCCGTTGCCGTCGAGTCTGAAGTTCGCGCCGTAGTGGAACCCCATCCGCTGGGACAGCATCGGATAGATCACTTCCTGAGAGACGAGTTCTCCATCTTGGACGATCTCGGCCGAGAGCCCGGCGTCGACCGGGATCACGATGCCGCTCCGTTCGTCCCAGATCGTCGTCATCAGATGGACCGAATCTTCGGACTCGACGACGGTTTTCCGGGTCTGGCTGCCGTCGAGGTTCCAGAAACGGTGGGGGTACGAGTACATGAGCGCGACCGTGTACGGCCCCACAGAACGGGTGCCATACATCGCCATCCCCTCGGTCACGGCTGGATAGTACACGGCACGGGGCCGGTCGTTCACGAGCGGCGGATCACGCCACGCCGACTGGGTTCGCAGGCCGAGCGTTTCGAGACAGCCTGCGGTCGCCGCCGTGCCGGCAGCCACAGCCAGAAACGCACGTCGCCTCATCGCCACGGTGTTTGTTCCACGTTCACATACGACTACTGGTTCGGTCGTCGAATCCGAGTCCGCTCACGACCATCGAACCGTCTTGGAGGGGCTGTCGCCTCGCGTTCGAAGCACCGTCTCCAACGAACACATATACCGGGGGGACGTGGATTCACCAATGAGCAGTCGAACCGACCGGAACCACACCGTGGCTGGCGATTTACGGCGATCGGCATCCGTGGGTGCCGGCCTCGGTCGTCGTGTTCTCGTGCTCGCTATCACGCTCGTTGCAACCATCGGGACCGTCCCGCTCGCGTCGGCTCACGGCGGTCACATCTACGTCAACGGTGTCCACCTCTCACAGTCGTACGCGTTGATCCCACTCGTTCTCGGGGCCGCCATTGCCGTTGGCAGTATCTATCTTCCCCGATTGCGGCCAGCCCTTTCGGACTACGCGCTCCGCGGCGTTCTCGTGGGCCTCGCCGTCGCGGTCGTCGGTGGGATCGCGGTCGTCCAGCTCTCGCCGTACGAGTGGCTGACTGCGGAGCCGGTGATTCCACGATCGATCCACGAACCACTGCTGCTCCTGCTCGGCAGTGTGATCATGCTCGGGAGCGTCATCGGCGGCCAGCTCCGGTGGCCAACGCGGCCCCGCTACGCCGGCTTCGGTGCCCTCCTCGGTCTCTGGGTCGCCTACCCCGGCTTTTCGGTGTTCGGTGTCTACACGCCGACGAACCCGCTCGGCCATCTCATCGTGCTCTCGCTGCCGGTGGCGGTCGGATACGTCCTCTGGCGCGACGCCCGCGGCGTGTTGAGTGCCGTTTTCGCCGACCGGACGGCGCGCCGGTTCGGCGTCGCCGTCGGGCTGCTCGGCGTCGTGTTCTTCCTCTTTTCGGCGGGGATGGCCACGGTCGTCCCCGACAGCGGCGAGGGTCTCTCGTGGTCTTCGGGGTTCATCACGACGCTGCCCACCCTCGGGCCGCTGGTGACGTGGCCATCGGTCGAGGTCTGGGCCCCTTCGATCCCGTTCGCCGGCATGGTATCGGTCGGCACGCTGATCCTGCTTGCCGTGCTCGGCGGCCTCCTCGGACTGAACGCCGCGGTGTTCGCCCACCAGTGGGGGACCGCAGCGGGCGGCGCGTCGCCGACGACGGCGGGTGCGGTCGGTCTCGCCGCCCCACAGGCGTGCTGTTGCTGTGGCCCGTTGCTCTCCCAGCTCGCGATCGTAACGCTCGGCCCGTCGGCCGCGGCCCCGATCTACCTGCTGTTCGCCGATCCCTCGTCGTCGATCGGCTCGCTGTTTTTCGTCGCCAGCGTGGCGATCCTCGCCGGCACGCTCATCAACGCGACCGGGTCGACGGCCAACGCCGACCCCGAGCAGTGCGTGGTGCCGGCCTAACGCCGGCGCACTCGTCGTCAGTCCGGACGACGACGAAACGAAGTGGTTCTCGATCGGCGAGAGAGAAAACCGCTACTACAGGTCGAGCCGATCGACAGCCTGGTTCACCATCCGGTACGCCCCTTTGGCGGCGTCCATCGCGGGGCCGCCGGACTCGATGACGTACGACGGTGTGAGGTCGGCCCCGAACTTCGATTTGTACCGGCAGAGTCGCTCGGTGTTCGCGCCGACGAGGTCGTACTCCGTGACCGATTCGATCGGTGGCTCCTCGGCGACGTCGCGGATGATGCGCCAGTGGAGCAGGCTGTTGATGCTGACGCCGTCGTGGGTCGTGCGCGCGCCGCCGAGCCAGTAGTACGCCGCGTCGTTCGAGTACAGCGCGATGACGCCGCCGAGGTACTCGCCGTCCGAATCGCGTGCGACGTACACCCGCGACCGCTCGTCGAGATCGGCGATGACGTCCCTGACGTACGGCCACGACGGCCCGAACTGCTCGTCCTGTTCCGCGTACCGTGCTTGGGTCTCGCGGAACACCGTCTCGCCGCCGTCGAGCCCCTCCGTCTCGATGGTGATATCGAGGTCTTCGCCGGACCTGATCTCGCGCCGGAGACTCCGGCTGAACGAGCCCAGAATATCGTCGGGTGAGCGGTCGCCGATCTGAAGTCGGTAGGTGAACGAGGGCTCGACCGAGAGATCCGCCCACCGGTACGGACGGGGGTCGGTGTACTCGGGGTGGCCCAGGAACCGACACAGCGTGGTGGACGATTCGACACCGAGCGCGTCGAGCACGCCGTTCGTGAACTCGCGGTTGACTTTCTCGCGTTTGCGCTGTTTCGGGCTCGTCGGCATCACGATCGGCCCCAAGTGTGGCACGCTCATGCCGGGTGGCGGCGACGAGAGCACCCGACCCCGTCCCATGCTTCGGACGAACACCGGAAGCATCCCCACCAGCTGCTCGCCGCGGTAGCCGCCGAGGCAGAGGAGATCGCCCGACGCGTGGCGATCGAGCACCGAGAGCGCCGACGTGGTGTGGAACACCTCGAAGCCCGCATTGGGGAGCCCGTCGTCCCACGCCGCGAGATCCATTCGTTCGATGTTCATGTGGTTCGAAGAGGAGAGCGCATGCTGTCTACCATCGATACCTGTCTCACTCCGGGGATCAAAGAAAGTGTTTCGTTGGGGTATCGTTTGGCCCGTGCTCGCCCGGCAATCGCTCGGATATGCACCGATTTCCCGGTTTGCAGGCCACGAACGGATCGTGAACGACCGAGTCCGCAACTTCCTCGTACACTCGTCGCCCTGTCTCGCTCCATCGTCGCGGGTCTCCGTCGGTGCGTTGAACTCGGTCGAACGTGTACCCGCACGACATGGCGACTGCCGCGGACACGCTGGCCGGATCGCACGTCCTTCTCGTCGGCACGGCCGAGTGGACGACGATCCTCGCGGACGCGCTCGAAGCCCACGGATCGTCGGTGCGGACGGTCGCGACTGCCGACGCCGCAACCGCTGCTCTCGACGACCACCCGGTCGAGTGTGTCGTCAGCGAGTATGCACTCGACGAGCGCACGGGGCTCGAACTCCTCCGAACCGTCAGGGACGAGACCGCGACGCTACCCGTCGTGCTCTGCACGGCGGCAGGTTCCGAGACCATCGCCAGTGAGGCGATCGCCGCCGGCGTGACGGACTACGTCGCCATCACCGGCCCCTTCGAGACGATCGTCGACGACGTCCTCACGCGGCTCGGCCAGGCCGTCCGTACGGCCGAGCGGACCGATACTCGGCACGACCGAGCCCGTCAGTTCGACGCGACGTTCCACGACGATCGGACCGCGACCTGGGTGCTCGATCCGGACGGCTCGCTCCGGCGGGCTAACTCGACTGCGCGCGGGATGGTCGCGGCCGATGCCGAGAACGCCACCGAAGAGCCGTTCTGGACGCTGCCGTGGTGGACCGACGGGGAGCGAGCGATCGTGGAACGGACGATCGAGCACGCCATCGACGGTCGGTTCGACAGCTCGACCGTCACCAGAGAGCACGAGGACGGGACTCCACAGACGCTCGACCTCTCGGCCCGTCCCGTTCGAGACGAGACCGGGACGGTCGTCTCGGTCGTCGTTGAGGGCGTCGACGTCACCGAGCGCGTCTCGCTCGAACGCGACCTCCGCGAGTCCGAGGAGCTCCACCGGGTCACGCTCAACAACATGACCGATACGGTGTTGATCACCGACGACGACGGCGCGTTCACCTACGTCTGTCCCAACGTTCACTTCATCTTCGGCTACACCGCCGAGGAAATCCACGATCTCGGCTCGATCGAGAGCCTTCTCGGATCGGACCTGTTCGATCGGAACGACCTGGCCGCCGAGGGTGTGCTGAAGAACATCGAGTGTACGGCGACCGACAAGGCGGGCCGCGAGCACACCCTGCTGGTGAACGTGCGGGAGGTGTCGATCCAGGGCGGCACGCTACTCTACAGTTGCCGCGATATCACCAAACGAAAGCGGCGCGAGGAGGCGCTTGCCGGGCTCCACACGACGACGCGCGACCTCCAGTACGCCGGGACCGATCGGGAGATCGCCCACATCGTGGTCGACGACGCGGCCGCAGTACTCGACCTCGACGCGAGCGCGGTCTACCTTTTCAACGCCGACGAGAACGCGCTCGAACCAGTCGCCGCCTCGAACGGCATGGGGCGACTCGACGGGCCGTTGCCGACGCGGCGGGCAAACGACGAGACCATCCCAGGACACACCTTCGTCGCGGACGATGCCCGGTTTTACGACGACGTTCACGACGCCGACCGACTCGCGAACGAGGCGACCGGGATCCGGAGCGGGGCGTACATTCCGCTCGGCGAGCACGGCGTGTTCGTCGCTGCCGCCGGGACGGTCGGGGCGTTCGACGACGTGCTCCGAGAGCTCACCGACCTGCTCGCGGCGACGGCCGAGGCCGCCCTCGATCGGGTCGAGCGCGAGAGCCGGCTCCGCGAGCAGGAGCGCGAACTCCAGCGGCGAAACGCCCAGCTCACGCGGCTCGACGGGCTCAACGAGATTATTCGGGAGATCGACGGGGCACTCGTCCGGGCGGAGACCCGCGAGGAGATCGACCGCGCCGTCTGTGAGCTGCTGACGGCCGAGGACCGGTTCGCGTTCGCGTGGATCGGCGACGTCGACCCGACTTCCGAGACGCTGGAACCACGGGCATGGGCCGGGACCGAGCAGGGCTACCTCGATAGCGTGTCGCTTTCGGTTGGCACGTCGGGGGCGGGGGAGCCGGCGGGCCAGGCGGCAGCCACCCGGGAGGTGCAGACAGTCTCGAACGTGGCCGACCGACTCCGGGAGGCACCGTGGCGGTCGGCGGCGCTCACGCGCGACTATCTATCGGTGCTCAGCGTGCCGCTGGCGCACGATGACTTCGAGTACGGTGTGTTGACCGTCTACGCCGAGACGGCGAACGCGTTCGACGGGACTGCACGAGCCGTGCTGGCGGAGCTCGGCGAAACCATCGCGTCGGCGACCAGCGCGGTCGAGCGGAAGAACGCACTGTTGACCACCGCGAACACGCGTCTGGAGTTCGAGACGCGCGACTCGGGGTTCGTGTTCGCCCGGCTCGCCCGACGTGCGGAATGTACTCTCTCATATCAGGGCGGCGTTCAGCGAACCGCGGACGGCGTCTACGTCTTCGTCACCGTGACCGACACCGACATCGAAGACGTCGTCGCTGCGGCTCGGGAGCTCGTATCGATCGCCGACGTCGAGCGGATCGGGACGGACGACGAGGCGGGTGTGCTCCGACTCCGACTCTCGCAGCCGTTCCTCGCGCTTGATCTCGCCGACCACGGAGCCGTCCTCCGGCGCGCCACGGCCGACGGCGAGACCGCGACGCTCGTCGTCGACGTGCCCAACAGCGTCGACGTCCGTCGCATCGATCGTCTCGTCGCCGAGACGTTCACGGACGTCGAGCTCCTGTCGAAGCGGTCGGTCGACCGCGCGTCGTCGCGAGACCTCCACGCGGCCTTTCTCGATCGGTTGACCGACCGCCAGCTGGAGGTGCTCCAGACGGCGTACTACAGCGGTTACTTCGAGTCGCCGCGCGAGAGCACGGGCGAGGAGATCGCAGCGACCCTCGGGATCTCGCCGCCGGCGTTCTACCGACACGCGCGAACGGTCCAGCGCAAGCTGTTTACCGTTTTGTTCGACGACATCGGCGTCCCGTCCGCCGTCACCGCCGGCTGAGCGGCGTTGCGAAACGACGTAGCCCCGGAATAGCGAACTGGTCAAGTGAATGGAGTTATCTGGGGGTGGGTTCAATAACAAACCTATACTCACGATCGCTGTTCGTTGTTGAACGCTGCTGGTAATCCGCCGGAAGTTCTTATTGGAAGACGATGCGAGACGTCGATCAGAGTGCCGATAGCGAAACGCCGTACGAATGCTTTGACTGTGGAACGATCGTGCTAGCGGCGACGAACCCGGGCCAGTGCGATGACTGCGGTGGCGAGATTCGCAACCGGCTGATCCCGCTCGAATGAGATGAGCTCGGACTCCCAGCCGACGGGTCCCTCGACCGAGACCGCCGATGCAGCCGAGACCGAATCCGCACTCGACACCGCCCGTCGCCAGCTCACCCGCGCGGCCGAGCACGTCGAGATCGATCCGAACGTCGTCGAGCGACTCGCCCATCCGAACGCGGTCCATGAGGTCTCGATCCCGCTCGAACGCGACGACGGCACCGTCGAGGTCTTTACTGGGTACCGTGCCCAACACGACAGCGTTCGCGGACCGTACAAGGGCGGCCTCCGCTTCCATCCGGGCGTGACCCACGACGAGTGTGTCGGGCTCTCGATGTGGATGACGTGGAAGTCCGCCGTGCTCGACCTCCCGTTCGGCGGGGCGAAAGGCGGGATCGTCGTCGATCCGAAGAATCTGAGCGCCGACGAGAACGAACGCCTCACACGGCGATTCGCCCAGGAGATCCGTGACGTGATCGGACCGACCCGCGATATCCCGGCCCCCGACATGGGGACCGACGCCCAGACGATGGCGTGGATCATGGACGCCTACTCGATGCAGCAGAGCGAGACCACACCGGGCGTCGTCACCGGCAAACCGCCCGTCGTCGGCGGGAGCTACGGCCGCGAGGAGGCTCCCGGCCGGAGTGTGGCGATCGTCACCCGCGAGGTCTGCACCCACTACGATCGCTCGCTATCGGGCACGACGGTCGCGATTCAGGGGTTCGGCAGCGTGGGCGCGAACGCCGCCCGACTGCTCGACGACTGGGGTGCGACCGTCGTCGCCGTGAGCGACGTCAACGGCGCGATTCACGACCCTACCGGTCTCGACGTTCACGCGATCCCCACTCACGAGGAGGAGCCCGAAGCGGTCACCGCCGGCGTCGACGACGTTCTCCCGAACGCCGATCTCCTCGAACTCGATGTCGACGTGTTGATTCCGGCGGCAGTCGGCAACGTTCTGACCGAAGCGAACGCCGACAACGTCCGGGCCGACATCGTGGTGGAGGGCGCGAACGGCCCGACGACGACCGCGGCGGACGAAATCTTCGAGAAGCGCGGAATTCCAGTCGTCCCCGATATCCTCGCCAACGCCGGCGGCGTCACGGTCTCTTATTTCGAGTGGCTCCAGGACATCAACCGCCGGGCGTGGTCGCTGGAGAAGGTCAACGAGGAGCTCGAAGCCGAGATGCTGGCGGCGTTCGAGGACGTTCGAACGGCAGTCGACGAGCGCGACGCGACGTGGCGCGACGCCGCCTACATCGTCGCACTCCGCCGGCTCGCCGAGGCTCAGGAAGCGCGCGGTCTCTGGCCGTAGACTCCTGCTTTTCGCGACGGCTCTGGCCCCACAATCAAGCCTCGATAGCGCCGACCTTGGGATCGTCGAGGCGTTCGTACAGATCACCGGGCGGGCCGACCCACGCGCCGAGCTCGAGTGCGCGCTCGATCAACCGCCGATAGAGTTCGCGATAGCCGGGGAAGTCGTCGCTCAGCAGCCGTGGGTGCCAGAGTACCGTCATCACCGCGTCGTTGTCGGCCGCTTCCGCGAGCAGCGATTCGCAGGCATCCCACGCCGCTTCGAAGTTCCCATCCTCGACCAGCGCGGTCTCCATCGCCGTGAGTGGGAAGACCACGAACTCGTCGTCGAACGGCCGGAGCGGCTCGTAGCCGTGCTGGAAGCCGTACTCCGTGCTCGATCCGAGCGAACTGTCGTAGTTGAGGCCGATCGCGCGGTGATGTCCCCAGGTTTCCTTTCCGGGGGTGAGGTTGAGGAAGTGCTGACGGCCGCCCGTCACTTCGTGACCCAGCGCACGCTCGATTTTCGCCTTCTCGTCGGCGAGGCGCTCGCGGTCGTCGAACGAGTCGAACGAGCCGTGGAGGCCGACCTCCCACCCGCCGGCGTCGAGCGCCTGGATGATGTTCGTGAGATCGGTGCTCTCGACGTCGTACCGACCGAGATGTTCGATCCAGTACCGAGGATTGCACCACTGTCGGAACGGTCGATTGGGTAGACCGGGCTCGGAGAGGAAATAGAACGCCGACCGCACGCCGAGATCGTCTTCGAGCGCCATCAGCGACTCGAACTGCCAGTAGGGGTTGTGACCTGGCCGGAACGCAGCGAGTTGGCTGGGGTCGCGTTCGTTCAGCGCGTCGTAGATCGCTCGATAGGTCTTGTACGGCCGGTCGACATCGTGGGTGAGACAGAGCGCGAACTCAGCCATCGGTCGCCCTGCTCGTCATCTCGACCTCGCTCACGCCCCCGTCCTCGCTGCCGCCGTTCTCGATGACCGCAACGATCCGTTCGGCGGCGTCGCCGTCGCCGTAGAGTTCGGGTTTTTCGGGCAACGAGACCGGCCGTGAGAGTTCTCGCGCGATGGCGGCCTCGTCCGCGCCGACGAGAACGTTCCAGCCCGCGTCGACGGTCTCGACCCACTCGGTCTCGTCCCGGAGGGTGACACACGGCGTATCGAGGAAAAAGGCCTCCTTCTGCACACCGCCGGAGTCGGTGGCGACGCGCTCGGCCCCGTCGAGCAGCCGGACGAAATCCACGTAGCCGACGGGATCGATCAGCGTGAGACACTCGGCGACCGTCTCTCGGAGGCCACACTCGGCGAGCCGTTCGCTCGTCCGCGGGTGGATCGGGAACACGACCTCGCGATCGGCGTCGCACAGCGCGGCCATGATGGCTTCCAATCTGTCGGGATCGTCGGTGTTGCCCGCGCGGTGGACGGTCGCGAGCACGTACTCGTTCGTGGTGAGGCCGTGCTCGTCGAGCACCGCCGACCGCTCTGCGGCACGACACCGCGCCCACCGGATGGCGTCGTACATCACGTCCCCTGTCTGGTGGACCATCCCGTCGCCGATCCCCTCCTTTCGGAGGTTCTCGACGCCGCGCTGGGTCGGTGCGAACAGGAGATCCGAGACGTGATCGGTGAGCACGCGGTTGATCTCCTCGGGCATTGATCGGTTGTAGCTCCGAAGACCGGCCTCGACGTGGGCGAGGGAGGCGTCGGTTTTCGCGGCCACGATCGCGCTCGCGAGCGTCGAGTTGGTATCGCCGTAGACCAGGATGACGTCGGGTGATTCGCGCTCGACGAGCTCGCCGAACCGGCTCACCATCGCCCCTGTCTGTCGACCCTGGCTGGCGGAGCCGACCCCGAGGTTGTACTCGGGAGCCGGGATGTCGAGCTCCTCGAAGAAGACGTCCGACATGGTCTCGCTGTAGTGCTGACCGGTGTGGACCAGCACCTCCTCGTGGCGCTCACGGAGTGCGCGCGAGACCGGGAACGCCTTCACGAACTGCGGGCGTGCGCCGACGACCGAGACGACCTTCACTGTTCGGCCTCCGGCTGCCGTGCCGGTTCCTCCGGCTCGCCCGCTTCGTGCTGGCGCACGCTGAGCTTCTCGTTGGTCTGGAGGTCGTAGACCATCGCCACCGCGAGTGAGATTCCGCCGACCATCACCAACAGCAGCGCGATCGATCCCCGGAGGAAGGCAGATCCCGCGCCGACGAACGCGAGCGGGGCGAACAATCCACTCGCGACGCCGGTGAGCGTGCCGACGAAGCCGAGGAAGTACAGGATGACGAGCGGATGGAAGTCACGCACCACGTACCGCATCACGAGCCGGTGGACGAAGTTGCGCGCGAGCAGCACGGAGAGCTTCGGGACGAACGAGGAGTACCGGATCCCGCTCTGCTCGTCGCCGTACACTGCCGGATGGGCGACGTCGGCGACCCGCAACCGGTGGACGTTGAGCGTCGAGAGCACGTCGTTCAAGAACCCGTAGTCGTCGTAAAGCCCGTCGATATCGATCCGCTGGAGTGCTTCCCGCGAGATCGCGGTATAGCCGTTCTGCGGGTCGCTCATCTTCCAGTAGCCGCTCGATACCTTCGTGAGGTAGGTGAGCAGCGAGTTACCGAAAAACCGCCATCCCGACATCTCACGGCGATCGCGATGGAGCAGCCGTGTCCCCTTCGCGTAGTCCGCCTCACCGTCCACGATCGGGTCGACGATCCGACTCAGCATGTCGGGGTTCATCTGGCCGTCGGCGTCCATCACCGCAGTGACGTCCATCCGCTCGGCGAGCGCGCGCCGGTAGCCGGTTTTGACCGCACCACCCCGGCCCTGGTTGTCCTCGTGGCGGATCGGCTCGACCACTTGATCGAAGTACACTCCGCCGTCGGCGAGCGTCGCGGCTTCGGTGCGCTCGGCGTTCGCGCGCTCGGCGTGGCGCTGGATCTCGTCCCACGTCCCGTCGGTCGAGCAGTCGTCGACGACGTACACCCGATCGACGAACCCCGGTAGCGTCTCGATCACGCGACCCACGAACGCCTCCTCGTTGTGAGCCGGCACCACCACGCCGACGGTCTTTCCTCTATACATCGCGACCACGTCCGATCGTGTACGTCCGGTGTGTGGTTCCGGCGAGATCGAGGCTGTCGCGTCCGTCGATCACCACTAACCCGTCACGAGCCTCGTCTCGGCGCTCGAACGCCGTCCAGTCGATCCCGTCGAACTCCTCGTGTGGCGTCACCACCACCACGCCGTCGAGCGGTCGGTCGGTGACGTCTCCGACGGCGATCGGGGTCGCGTCGAACTCGGCGAAGCCCGCGTCGTCGAGCAGCGGATCGGCGCAGAACACCGCCGCCCCCGCCTCGTTAAGCCCGTCGATGATCGGTCTCGCGGGCGTCGCAGCGGTCTCCTCGACACCGGGGCGGTAGGTCAAGCCGAGAACGAGCACTCGTGCGCCGTCAAGCGCCGAACCCTCGGCTTCGAACTCTTCGCGGAGCTTCTTGACGACGAAATCGGGCATCCCGTCGTTGACCGCACGTGCGGTTTCGAGCAGTGGGCCGTCGGCCTTGCGGCCGTCGAGCAGGAAGTACGGATAGTAGGGGATGCAGTGGCCCCCGACACCGGGGCCGGGGTCGTGGATGTCACAGAAGGGCTGGGTGTTCGCGGTCGCGATCGCCTCCGTCACGTCGATCTCGAGATCGTCGGTGAACCGCCCGAGTTCGTTGGCGAGCGCGATGTTCACGTCACGATAGACACCCTCGAATAATTTGACTGCTTCGGCCGTCGTCGCGTCGGAGACCGTGAGCACGCCCTTTCCGTTGATCGCCTCGTAGAGGACCGTCGCGGCACGGGTGCTCTCGTCGTCGACCCCGCCGACGACTTTCGGGTACGCGCCGCGGATGTCCTCCAGCGCGCGCCCGCTCGACGTGCGCTCGGGACAGAACGCCACCCCGAACTCCCCGAACGAGAGCCCGCTCTCACGTTCCAGTCGGGGAACGACGACCTCTCGGCAGGTCTTCGGCGGGACCGTACACTCCACCACGACGAGATCGCCCGGTTCGAGCCCTGTTGCAACGTCTTCGACGACGGATTCGAGGATCGAGAGGTCGGGCGCGTTTGCGTCGTCGATCCGGGTCGGCACGATGAGAACGTGGGCCGACGCCGCCGCGGCCGCACTGCGGTTGTCGGTCGCCGAAAGCGCGTCCGCCGCGACGAGCTCCGCCACGAGATCGTCGAGGCCGGGTTCGCGCGCGACGTGACACTCCCCTTTGTCGACCGTTTCGACCACCTCGCTGTCGGCGTCGGCACCGACGACGTTTCCGCAGACCTCGGCGTACGCCGCCGCGAGCGGCAGCCCCATCTTCCCGAGCCCGTAAACTGCAACCGGTACCTCACCGTCGCGGAAGGCTTCGCGCTGGCGTTCGGCGCTTGCGTCGCTGCCGTAGAGCGACGTGGTTCCGGCGGTTCGGCTCACACGTCGACCTCCATCGCTTCGTCGGTGGCGAGCCGGTCGATGGTTCGGGCGACTTCGAGCGCGCGCAGCCCGTCACCGGCGGTCACGACCGGCTCCGCGCCGGTCTCGGCACATTCGACGAACGCCGCGAGCTCCTCTTTCAGCGGTTCGCCACTGTCGACCATCGGTCGCTCCACGACGCCCTCGTGGCGGTAGTGGACCCCGCTGCCGCCCTCGACGTACTCCGGCAGCGAGTGGCGGTGGATCTCGACCGACCGATCGATGTAGTCGACGGTGATCCAGCACTCGCGGGCGGTGATCGAGAGCTCGCGCACCTTTCGTTGGGTCACGCGGCTCGCGGTGAGGCTGGCGACGATATCGTTCTCGAAGCCGAGCTGGGCGTCGATGTAGCGGTTGTCCTCTGCACCGAGCGCGTTCACGCTCTCGATATCGCTGTCGACCACCGACAGCAATACGTCGATGTCGTGGATCATCAGATCCAACACCGCGTTGTCCTCGATCCGGCGCTCGCGCGGCGATCCGAGCCGCTGGGCGTCGACCGCGATGATCTCGTGATTTTCGAGAATTTCGGTCACGGCTCTGATCGCGGGGTTGAACCGCTCGACGTGGCCCACCTGGATCGTGACGCCGTGTTCTTCGGCGAGCGAGATGAGTTCGCGACCCTCGCTCGGCTCGGCCACGAACGGCTTCTCGACGAGCACGTGGACGCCCGCTGTGATACACTCGCGTGCGATCGGGTAGTGGTGGGCGGTCGGAACGGCGATCGAGACCGCTTCGGCGGCCTCGGCCAGTTCGCACTGGTCCATCGCGCGTGTGCCGTGGCGCGTCGCGATCTCGCGCGCCCGGTCAGCGTCGGCGTCGGCGACGCCGACGAGCGAGACGCCCGGGAGTTCGCTGTAGACCCGCGCGTGGGACGCGCCCATGCTGCCGACTCCGATTACGCCGACTCGAAGCGGGTCCGTACTACCCATCCGCCGCCTCCACTGCTCTCGGTGTCGCTGCCGTCGGCGCGCGGTTCCGGACAGCGGCCGTGAGTGGACCGTCCGGCGACGGTCTGGCGATCACGGCCGGTATCACGATGGGTGCCCTCCCATCTCGAAGCGACGGACAGCGGTCATGATGGTTTCGAGGTCCGACGCCGAAAGGTTTGGATGTACCGGTAGCGAGAGCACCTCTTCGGCAGCGCGTTCGGTGACCGGCACGTCACACGTTACCTCGTCGTAGGCGGGCTGTTCGTGGATCGGCGTCGGGTAGTAGATCCCCGTTCCAATCCCTTCGTCGTCGAGATGGGCGCGCAACGCGTCGCGGTCGTCGGTCCGGATCGTGTACTGGTGGTAGACGTGCCGCCGGCCGTCCGGTTCGACCGGTGTCTCGATTCCCTCGACATCGGCGAGGCCTTCGGTCAGCCGTGCGGCGTTCTCACGGCGTTGCTCATTGCTCTCCCGGAGGCGGTGGTCGATCTGGACGCGACCGATAGCCGCGAGCACGCTCGACATCCGGAAGTTGTGGCCGACCGTCGCGTGGTCGTAAGACCCACTTGTGTCGTCGCCGAACCGTGCCGCCGACCGGCCGTGGTTGACGAACCGTGCCGCGCGCGCCGCAACGTCCTCGTCGTCGGTAAGCACCATCCCGCCCTCGCCGGTGGTCAGGTTCTTCGTCGGATAGAAGGAGAAACACGCCGCGTCGCCGAACGTCCCGACGCGCTCGCCGTCGATGGCCGCACCGTGGGCCTGGGCAGCGTCCTCGATCAGGTGGAGATCGTGTGCCTCGGCGATCGTTCCGAGGCGCTCCATATCGGCCGGGAGGCCGAACAGATGGACCGCGAGGATCGCGTCGACGTCACGTTCTGCCACCACCGACTCGACCGCGTCGGGATCGAGGTTGTAGGTGTTTGGATCGATGTCGGCAAACACCGGCTCCGCACCGGTGAACCGGACTGCGTTGGCGCTGGCGATGAACGAAAACGAGGGTGTCACCACCGTGTCGCCGGGACCGATGTCGAGCGCTTCGAGGGCTGTGTGAAGCGCCGTGGTGCCGTTCGCGGTCGCCACGCCATGCGAAGCGCCACAGAACGCGGCGAACTCCTCTTCGAACCCCCGGACTTCGGGCCCGTCGGCGAGCTGTCCGCTCTCGATGATCTCGCCGACGCGCTCTTTCTCGCGCTCACCGAGCTCCGGATCGGCGATCGGGATCATATCGCGTTCTCCCCTGTGAGTTCGTCCGGCAGTGGTTCGTGGCGGGCGGGTACGCCGACCGCGAGCGTCTCCGGCGGAACGTCCTCGGCGACGACCGCGCCGGCGGCGACAAACGACCCACGGCCGACCGTAACTCCAGGCAGGAGAGTGGCGTTCGCGCCGATCGAGACGTGGTCCTCGATGGCCGGGCCGACGAGCTCGTGCTCACGGCGAACCGGATATGGATCGTTCGTGAGAACTGCGCGCGGACCGATGAACACCTGACTCCCGATATCGGTATGGGTGGGGACGTACACGCCGGTTTGAAGGCTGACGTGCGAGCCGACTGTGGTGGTACCGTCGATCGTGACGTCGGTGCCGACGAGGACGTCGTCGCCGATAGCAGTGTTCTCGCGGACGAGCGCGTTGTGACCCGTCGTGAAATCGTCGCCGATCTCGACATCGGCGTAGACGATGGTGCCAGCGCGGATCGTCGCGCGATCGCCGATGCGTGCGGGCCGGGCGTCCGGCGTGTGCTCGTAGCCGACCGTTGCGCCCGCGTCGAGGCGGCAGTCGGTGCCGGTAGTTGCGTGTGTATCGTCAGTCATCGGCGAGACCTCCTTCGGTTACACACCGTAGCGATGCAGTTGGGAGACGTGGAGGGCACCGGAGGTGTGGCGACGGGTCGCGGGACGTGGGCGGTGTCGCGCACCGTCGATGTCGCGTCCGGTGAGGGCTGTGGTGGCTCATTCGGTGGGCGAATGTGATGACGGGGCCGGGTTCTCGCTCCCCGCAGTCTTGCTGTCCCGTTATTTCTGAAAGAGACTCGTTTATCGTATATAGTGTTTTCCTATCGGCCACCGTCAATGTTTCCATCCGGTGACTCTCGGCATGTGGGGTTCTCCCCGATCGACTGGGGAACGTTCTCTTTCATTTATCGCACGAGTTCGCAGATGGACCGAACGGCTCGGACGAGATTCACCGATCGCGATCGATACGCTGCGTGCCTGACGGGATGTATCGCCGGATCAGCGGGATGCGGACGCCGAGACGTTGCTCGACGAGATCGATCGGAACCTCGTCCTCGGGCTGGAGACAACCAGTGACGGCAACCAACGTAACCGCAGCGAGACCGGCGAGGATGCCGAACACGGGGAGCGTGATCACCGACAGCGTGATGACGTCCGAAAGGACGAGTGCTGGCGGGAACAGTCCGAGCGGGAGCACGAGGAACGCTCGAACCGTCCATTTCGAGAACGGTGCGATCCCGGTCGTCCGCCAGAGCACCAGCATGGCAGTCGCGTTGAGCACGAAAAACGAGACCGCGGAGGCGACCGCCGCGCCGACGACGCCGTAGGTTGGGATCATCACGAGATTCAACGCGATGTTCAACACTGCGGTGACGGTGTTCACTGCGAGGATATAGGTGGTGTAGCCAAAGGCCGATAGAGTGTCTTGACACCGGCCGTTGGCCGCACTCATGAAAAAGCCGATCGAGAGGATCGCGAGGACGGTCGCGGACCGCGGATCGGTTTCGCTGAAGACGATCGCCACTACGTCACCGGGAAACGCGACGAACGTAAGAAAAAGCGGAAAGGCAGCGATGTAGATCCACTTCGTCGTCACCTTGTACACACGATCGACCTCCTCACGGTTGCTGTCGTTGTCGAGCCGCGAGGCGAGCGGCATGTAGAGAAAGCCGAACACCGAGAGGATTACCGGGAGACCGGCCGCGAGCGGGTAGCCGTAGTTGTACACGCCAGCGGCGTTCGGAGCCGAAGCGAGCGCACCGAGCATCAACTTATCGATTTGTGAAAGCATCGAAGAGACGGCCGAGGCAATCACCAGCGGTGCGGAAAACCGCAACAGTGCCCCTGCATGCGTCCGAAACAGGCCACGAAGCGGGAGGAGACGATTGAGAAAGACGTGTGCGACGACGAACGCGACGCCCGCCGCGATGATGTAGGCGTAGCCCGCGGCGAACACGCCGAGACCGAGACCGAACAGGAGGGCCAGAAGCAGCCCGACTCGGAGTCCGTTGTAGAGCAGATCGTACGCGTACGTCCGGTAGATGGTGTTTTCGTGGCCACGGATCGCACCAACGGCGACGCGAAGCCCGACGACCAGCGGGATCGCCGTCGCGAACAGTACCGGAACCAGTATCGGGGTGTCCGGATTGAAGAACACCCGACGAACTGGACCGCGAAGGATAACGATCCCCGAAGCGATCGCAAGCGCCGCCCCGCCAGCGATCACGAGACCGGTCACCCACACCCCCCGAACGTCACGATCGTCGTGGAATCGCGACATGAACCGAGGGATTCCTTGATTGAAGCCCACGAGCGCGATCGTAGTGCTGAACATCATCATCGGGAACGCGATGGAGAACGCGTTCCACGCGGAATCCGAGAGGACGTTACCAAGAAGCACCTGTTCGAACAGCTTCGAGAACGACCCAAACAGGCTGCCGACGAGCACGAGGCTGGCGCTCGACACCAGCGACGAGAGGTTCGCGTCGTCCGTGGCGGCCGAGCCCTCACCGGCCACCCTCGGCCTCCGTGGATCGTGGCGTCGAGAACCAGCGCCGACGGAACTTTTCGGCGGGCTGTGCGACGGGGATCATCATTCGATGGGTCTCCGTGGCGTCAAAATAGCGTTTCGTTCTCGCTGGCGCTCTCGTGGTGCCACCGGACACGGTGACATGCGGTGGTAATCAGAGGACATAAGGACGGATGGACTGGGAGAAGTAGTATATGCCGAGCCGTGGGTCGGGACCGGACACGCTCCTCGTCGGGCTCGATGCGGCCTGTGAGCCAGTGCTCGACCGGCTGTTCGCGGCGGGGGCCGACCTCCCGCATCTGCGATCGATCCTCGACGACGGCGCGAGCGGCCCCCTGGAGTCCCAGATTCCGCCGTGGACCGCGAGTGCGTGGCCGTCGCTGTACACCGGGACGAACCCCGGCAAACACGGTGTGTTCGGCTTTCTCGACTTCGACGGCTACGACTGGGACGTGGTGAACGCCACCGATGTCCGCGAGCGCGCACTCTGGGAGCTCCTCGATTCACAGGGGTTGTCGAGCGTCGTCGTCAACGTTCCCGTGACCCACCCGCCCAGGGAATTCGACGGCGCGCTCGTTCCGGGTTACGTCGCTCCCGACGATCCGACCTGTTATCCCGCGGGTCTCCTCGACGAGGTTCGCGACTCGATCGGTGCCTACCGAGTCTACCCCCGTCATACCGGCGGGAGCGACACCACGACTGACGAGAAAATCACGGAGTACCGCGACACCATCGAGATGCGCGGCGACGCGTTCCGGTATCTCGAGGACCGATTCGCGCCCGACTTCGGGTTCGTCGAGTTCCAGGCCACCGACACCGTCTTTCACGAGTGTCCCGGCGACTTCGACGCCGTTCGGGCCGTCTACGAGGCGGTCGACGAACAGGTGGGTGCGATCCTCGACGCGTGCGATCCCGCCACCGTCGTGATCGCCAGCGATCACGGGATCGGCGAGTACACCGGCTACGACGTGCGACTCAACACAATTCTCCGGGATGCAGGATTCACCGAAACCGCCCGCGGTGGGCGTGGAATGCCGTCGTGGGACGTCATTCGGGACGACCAGTTCCTCGGCGACGGCTCGGGAGACGAAGGCGACGAACGCGACAGTGACAGCAGTGCTCGCGGTTCGAACGACACAGAGCCGAGCGTCCTCGAACGCGCGATGGAGACGGCCGCGCGTGCCGGCGTCACGAGCCAGCGCGTTGGACGAGTGCTCGAACGCCTCGGGCTCGCGGAGATCGTCGTGCGCCACGTACCGAAAGGGATGATCCGTGCGGGCACCGAGCAGGTCGATTTCCCCGCCTCGCAGGCCTACGCTCGCTCACACATCGAGTGTGGAATCCGGCTCAACGTCGCCGGTCGCGAACCGGATGGCGTCGTCCCCCGTGAGGAGTACGACGCGGTACGTGAGACGATCATCGAACTCCTCTCGGATCTCGAAACGCCCGATGGAAAACCGGCGTTCGACGACGTTGCGCCGCGGGAGTCGTACTTCGAGGGAGGAGAGGCCGAGCGCGCGGTCGACGTTGTCATCGTCCCACGAGCGTTCGACCAGTTCCTCTCGACACAACTGCGCGAGACGGCGTTCGGCCCGCCGACCGAGCCCTACAACCACAAACGCGACGGCCTGATCGCCGCCACGGGCGAGAGGATCGACGAGGAGGCCTCGCTCGCGGGCGCACACCTGTTCGACGTCGCCCCGACGGTGCTCGCGACCCTCGGGCTGGCCCGCGGCGAGCACATGGACGGCGACGTGTTATCGGTAGTCGAATCGGTGGGCGAGCGCGCGTACCCGGAAGTCGACGAGCGCGACCGCGAGGCGACCGACGAACGCGCCGTCGAACAGCGACTTTCGGACCTGGGATATCTTCAAGAATGAGCATCGAGATCACGAAAGCGACCGACGACGAGCTGGACGACTGGAACCGTCACGTGGAGCGATCGCCCCACGCCAACCCCTTCCATCTGCTGGGAAGTCTCGAAACGATGGCCGACCACGCGAACGCCGATCTTCATCCCCTGGTCGGATTCAAGGGCCAGGAACCCGTGGGGATCTTCCCGGTCTTCGAGATCGAGCGGATGGGAGTTTCGACGGTGTTCTCACCGCCGCCCGATCTCCTGATTCCCTACCTCGGCCCGGCGCTGTGCAACGTCGAGAAGCTGAAACAGCGCAAGCGCGAGCGCCGCCACGAGAAGTTCATCGATGGGTGTTTCGAATGGCTCGATCGAGCGTGCGATCCCCGATACGTTCACGTTCACACCGATCCCCGATACGACGACTTCCGGCCTCTGGGCTGGAACGGACTGGAGGCCTCGCCGAACTACTCCTATCGCGTCGATCTCACGCCCGGTGCGGACGATCTCCTGAAACGATTCAGCAGCGACGCGCGGAGCAACGTCAAGAACGGTGCGCCCGAACACTGTACGATCGAGGAGGGTGGCGAGGACGCGATCCGACGGATCGTAACCCAGGTTGCCCGGCGTTACGACGCCCAAGACGAGTACTACGCCGTCACACCGGGGTTCGTGATCGATCTCCGCGAGCGCCTGCCCGACGGCTGCGTCCGGGCGTACGTCTGTCGGGTCGACGGCCGGTTCGTCGGCGGGATGATCACATTAGAGGACGACGACATCATCTACCGGTGGCAGGGCGGCGCGAAACACGACGCCGACGTGGCCGCGAACGATCTGGTCGACTGGCACATCATGCGCGACGCGATCGAACGCGACATCGACGGCTACGATCTCGTCGGGGCTAACTCGCGACGACTCAACGGGTACAAGGCGAAGTTCAATCCCGAACTCCGCACCTACCACCAGGCCGAACGTGCCGGGCCGGCGTTGCGCATCGCGCGTGAAGCGTATCTCCGTCTTCGCTGAACTGCGGTCGCGGTGCGTCGCGGCGTCGCTGCTGACTGTTATCGATCGTCGATCGACGATCAGTGACGTGAGGAGTGCCGGCCGACGAAGCGGGTGAACAACCCGGTTCCCGGGCGGCCATCACGAAGCCAGAGTAGGAGAACGCTTCCGAGCACGAGGAGTTCGACCGCGACGAACAGCAACCCCTTCGGCGTGGCCAGTTGGCCGAGGTAGTTCTGAAAGTAGTACCACGCGTTCGTCACGATGCCCGCCCCCGCACCGGGACCGACGATCGGGTCCGATACGTCCACACCGGGTCGAGCGACTGCAGGCCAGAACAGGAACCAGTAGGACGCATCGCCGCCGAGAACGATCGACGGGAGAACGTCACCGGGGAGGTGTGAGAGATAGCCCACCGTAAACGCGATCGCGGGCTCGGTTCGGCCGATTCGCCATCCACCGACGAGCACGAGTGCGGTCAGGGGAATGGCGACGAACAGCGAGTGGGCGAACACGCCGGCGGGCAGCACGTTGAGCGCCCACGACAGCGGTTTGTCGACGAGATCGGGGAACTGCGTTCCGACGACGACCGCCAGCGTTGCGGGACCGTTCGGTGTGCGGCCCCGGAGGTGGGCGAACAGCGAGTAACACAGGTAGCCGACCGCGAGATGCTCCCACGGGAACATGGTGTTCAGCCGCCACCACCGCTGCCGGTACCGCTCCCGCCGCCACCCCCGCCGGCACTACCGGTTCCACCGCTTCCGACGATGTCGACCGACAGATGCGTCGTCACGTAGGCGTTGCGGGCGGTGGGGTTCTGTGGTGGATCGCCCTCGTAGAGAAGATAGGTGAGCTGGAGGCGCTCCCCGGTCACGTTCGGGGTGATCCGGTGCTGGCGCTGCCACGTCCGGTTTTCCGGGACAGTCGGCGATCGGTACCGGGTAAGCTCGCTCCGGCCGACGACCTCGCCGGCATCGTTGAGCCGCTGGAGTTGGGCCACCACCGTGTAGTTCGTCGCTTCCCCTTCGTGGTTCTGTACCTCGAGGGTGAACGGCTGGCTCGCTGTACCGGCGGTGAGCGTGACGTTTTCGTGGACGGTTTCGAGCCCGCCGTCGTCACCCTCGTTCAGCAGGGCCACGTTGGTGGTGGTTTCGCCGTCTTTCGGCACTGTAAGCGCGTAACTCATGCTCGCGGCGGCGACGAGGATGCTGAGAATCAACACGGTGTTGAGCAGCACGTCTGCCGGCGAACCCGACAGTCCATCGGCGAGATCGTCGATCCAGTAGCCGACCGGCACCGAGAACCGCTCCGAGCGCGGGAGGCGGAGCCGGCGGACGATCCCGGCGATCGCGAACACCAGGGAGAACACCACCACGATTCCGACGATCGGTCCGGTCCGGTACGGCGAACCGGTCCCGAGTAGTGTGGCGCTGAGATCGAGCGCGAGCGCGAGCAGCGGCGCGATGAACAGGCTGAGACCGAACGATAGCGCGAGTCGCTCGCCCCAGCGAACGCCGCGCTCCTGGATCGAGCGCGCGCTATCGTAGCGCTGGGAGAGCCGCGAGAGCGAACTACTTCGATCCGCCGTCCGTGATGGCCGCCCCGGGAACAGCGCCGCTACCAGCGCGTAGCCCGGGATGATCAACAGTAACGGGAGACCGAGAACGGCCCGAATCATCGTTGGAAGTCCGCCGACGATCCCGATCAGTCCGCCCACGGCCGCCGTGTACGCGATGAGAACGAGGAGATCGCCCGGCAGTCCGCGGAGTCCCGACGCATCGCTGTCGTAGCGTTCGATCGTCGTGTCGTTGCCGGTGAGCGGGTCGCGGGACACCGTTGGGACTACTACCGAACAGACTCCTAAAAATTTGGCTATCCGCTGTTTCTCGCCGCCGTTCGGCGGCTGCAAGGTCGAGTCGCTCCGCTCACGCAGCGATACCGACGGATACGATGTTGTTACTAACGCAAAAGCTATGTATGTGGATGTAAACGATACACACTCGTTATATTCCTCCAGTGAGTACGTCGTCATCAACGGGGTGACTGTAATGGCAGAGGATTGGGATACGGTAAGCTACGTGATTCGGTCGCAGTACCGAGTCGACGTGCTCGAACGGCTGGCCGAGGGTCCGGCGACGCCATCGCGGATCGCCGCGGACAAGGACATCGCTATCGCACACGTCTCGCGCGCACTCGGAGGACTGCGCGAAGAGGGCCGTGACATGGTCGAACTCCTCGTCTCCGAGGACCAGAAGAAGGGTCGGGTGTACGGGATCACCGACAAAGGCGAGCGCGTCTGGGACCGCCTCCAGTCCGAAGGTATGGTCTGATCGATCCCGCCGCAGTCACCACCTCCTGCCGAACTCCGTCGCTCTGGCCGCTTCGTTGCTTCATCCCAACAACGGACAAGCGGTATTTATATCAGTCCGCGTCGAGCAGCCCATCGCAATGAGTGGAGATGCAGCAACGCGTGGTCGAGGCGGTGCTGGCGTTCGGTTACGTATCGCGAGCATCGCGCTCGCGCTCGTCGTCATCGGCTCCGTGGTCGCTGTCGTGCCCGCAGCGGCACAGGACAGTACGGAGCAAAACGGTTCGGACACGTTCATCGTCCAGCAGGGCGACAGATGCACCGAGGTCACCGCTCTCGGCGACGGCTCCCAATCCGTCGAGGAGTTCTACGACTACCGATCGCCGATCACGGATCAGGAAGGTCTCTATAGCTCCTACGGAACGACCGACATCCAGGAGAGCCAGGTCAGTCAGCTGTTCGTCTATCGTGGGAGCGAGGGACTGAGCCTCGTCTTCCTCCACGACCAGTTCGGTGACGAGAGCGGTGGGTTCGTCGCCACCGCCGACGTTTCGGGACTGCCGGCTGACGGCGAGTGGGCCGTCGAGGACGACAGCTACAACAACCGCGACGACATCTTCGAGCACGAGAACGGGTCGAGCCACATCGAGTGGTTCTCGAACGGCAACCGAACCGACGGGGCTGCGTTCCGTGGGCTCGGGAGTTCGGAGTATCGAACGATCACCGCCGATATACAGTTCAACGAGGAAGCGGACACCTACCCCTTCGAGGAGTGGGAGGGCGAGCCTGAAGCGAACCAGATCGAGCGCTGGATCCTCCGGTCCGGCTCGGGCGAAACCACCGAACTCGATATGAATCAACCTGTGGAGATCAGTCCCGGCACCTGTAGCGGTGGCGTCGAGACGTACACGCCGACACCGACGTCCGAAACGAACGGCACCGCGAACGGGACTACCGATGTCGGAACGACGGCGACTGAAGTGACGGGGACGACCACGGCGACCACGACCGAGACTGCCACGGCGACGGCAACCCAAACACAGACGCCGACGGCAACTCCGACTCCGACCCAGGCGGCCACCGCAACCCCGACCGCGACCGAGACGGCGACAGCCACCGCCGTCGCGGCCGACGACACGACGGCGACGAACGACAGCGCCGCAACGACCGGCGGTGACGGTAACAGCGGCGCATTCGGTCCCGGGTTCGGCGTCGTGACGACGCTCGTGGCGGCGATCGCCCTCGTCGGAGCGATCGGACTCGCACGCCGACGGAACTGACTCGCCGATCGTTTACCGAACGCCCGACAGTTTTTCGGCAAGCCTAAAAGTTCAAGTACGGCCGGTCCCGAGCGTCGTTCGATGCAGCAGATCGCCGATACGGACAGCCAGGATGACGGAGCGTACACCTTCGAGGACGTGAGCGTCGTGATGGGAACGTACAACGAGGAAGCCGCCGTCGGCGGCGTGCTCGAAGCAATCGACGACGCCACGGACGGTGCGGCCGAGGTCGTCTGTGTCGACAGTTCGACCGATCGGACGCCCGCAATCGCGCGCGACCACGGCGCGCGCGTCATCGAACAGGAACCACAGGGCTACGGCGTCGCGGTGAGCGCGGCGCTTGCGGCGGCCGAGCGTCCGGTCGTGGTGACGACCGACTGCGACGGCACCTACCCGATGGAGCGACTGCCCGACTTCCTCGACGAGATCAATGCGGGCTACGACGTGGTGAGCGGTGATCGGCTCTACCACGGAGCCGACACGATGCCCCCGTTCAACCGGTTCGGCAACCACGCGTTCGCCCTCCTCGCGAGCGCCCTCCTCGGCGAGCGCGTCCACGACACCACCACCGGGATGCGTGCGTACCGACGCGAGGTCATCGATGCGATCGAGTGGACCGAGAACACCGGCCTCTCGGCGGAGTTGCTCATCCGACCGCTCGCGCGTGGCTACGACGTTCGCGAAACCCCGATCGAGTACGGCGAGCGTCGTGGCGAGACCACACTCGATCCGCTTGCCGGCGGGGCAGCGATCGCGCGCTCGATCGTCGATGTCTGTCTCGAAGAGCGCCGCCGGTAGCGCCTGGCCCGACGGCGCGGGCGTCATTGTCCCGGTGTCACCGCCCCGGTCCTGATGTCACCGTCCTGGCGTCGCCGAACCGTTCGCCGTCCGCGTCGTTAGCGCGGTTTCGACGAACACCCCGGGAGACGTCGCGCCGACGGTACCACGTCCGCCGCCACAGCGAAAGTCCGGACAGACCTCGGTTGTGGGTGAGAGGACGCGGAGACCGTTCCCCTCGCCGTCGAGCGGCATGACGAGTCGGTAGCCGAACCCGCCGGTAGGCCCTTCGTTGACGAACACCGAGAGTGTGAGCGAGTCCTGACCGTCGAGAGATACCGCGCTACCGTTCACGGCGGTGACGTTCCCCGTCAGCCGGGCGCGCTCGCCGGCGACGAGACGGAGATCGAGGCTGCCGTTCGAGGGTGAACTGGCGTAGTACGCCTGCTCGTCCCCACTGGCGAGTCGAACCGAGACGCTCTCGGGCGAGTCTGGAACTCCGAACCGACCGTCGAGCGCGACTCGGTCGCTGTCGTGGACCTCGATGGAGCGGAGGCGGCCGTCGGCGGCGTCGCCGCCCGTCGGTGTCCACAGTCCCTCGTAGACGTAGCGGTAGTACGAGCGGTTCGGGTAGGCGTCGACGACCGCGAACTGGCGTTCGGCCACCGCGTAGACGACATCACCCTCGAAGTCCGGATCGTTGCGGAGCGCCTGGAACGGATGGCTGAGCCAGTCGCCGTACGGCGTCGGGAGAAAGACGACCGCGTTCTCGACCGAGCGGTTCTCGAACGGCTGGTAGGCTCGTTCGTACTCGGCGGTGACGTTGCGGTTGCGCTCCAGCGGCTCGTCGAGCGCGGTCGCCGTAGCGCCCGCGAGCCCCGCGCTCGCAACGAGGAGACAGACCGCGACGACGACCCGCGTTTGTCGGAGATCGAGACGGCCCTGAACTGCTCGCCTGAGCCGGAGTGTCCCTCGAACACCGGCGTACGCCGCGAACGCCGCCACCGGAACGAGCAGGTCGAAGTGATAATACGGTCCTAGAAACGCGAGAAGCCCGTCACCCGGCGATTCGAGCGCACCGAGGACGTTCAGGTTCCCCCAGAAGAAGACGTTACCGACCGGAATCGACACGAACAGGCCGGCGAGCACCGCTGTTCGAGCGTTCCGCTGCCGCCGCGGAACGCCAAGCGCCAGCGCCGTCCCGAGCGCCGCGAGCACTGTCCCGAGCACGCCGGCGACGGTCCACCGACCGAAAAACGCCGCGAGCACCCGGGCGTTGGCTCGCAGTCCGAGTCTCGGCGTGTACTGTTCCCCGTGACCGAGGATCTCCCGACGACCGAAACCGATCCCGTCCAGCGGCGCGAACGCCGCGTAAGGGAAGGTGAACGGGTCGCCGGTGACGACGGCGTTGTACCCGAGCGCGACGAGTACCCCGAGACAGCCGCCGGCAGCGGTGAGAGCGTTTTTGACGACGGTGCGCCGTCCCTCACGGAGCATCCAGAGCGCGTGGACGACGAACGGTATCGCGAACAACACGGCGGTAAAGGGTCGCGAAAAGAAGGCGACCCCGATGGCGAGCCCGGCCACCGCCGCCAGCGGTCGGCTCCCGGTGCGGTCGGCCCGGAGATACGCCGCCGCGAACAGCAGGTTCCACGCCGTCGTCGGTGCGTACGCCAGGAACACCGATGACGTGATGAGAAAGAGTGGTGAGAACAGGAGCAATCCGCCGGCGAGCAGCCCGACGGCGCGCGCGAACCGCCGGCCTTCGTGACGGAACACCTCGGCGACGACGACCGTCGTCAGGAACACGTTCGCCGCCGCGATGGCGACGAGTGCGAAGCGGAAATCGCCGAGAAGCCGTCCGACGGCGAACATCGCCGCCGCTACGGGGGCGTACTTCGGATAGAATCCCTGATCGCTCTCGACGAAAAACCACGGTCGAAACGCCTCGGGAACGGGGGGTCTGAGGAACAGCTGTCCGTCGAGGAGCATTCCGGCCTGCTGGAGATACACTCCCTCGTCGTGATTCAGCGAGTGGTACGGAAAGACGGTCGTCGAAACGATCCCGATGACGACTGCACCGACCAGCGCGAGACCGGCCGCCGCGAGCCGGAACCGATGTCTATCGAGTCGTTCGCGGACGTGTCCGCCGTCCATCACTCGGCGGGATACCACGCGAGCGTGTGGTCGGCGTCGAACGCGATGTCCACGCGCCGGTCGAGACGAATGTCAGTCGTGTGGTTGTGCTCGCAGTGGATCACGTCACCCGTGTCGAGTTCGACGCGATAGACGAACGAGGACCCGGTGTACTGACGGTGAACGATGCGACCGTCGCCCGCGTCTCCGCCCGCTCCGCTTTCCTTGACCGGGATCGCTTCGAGGTCGTCCGGGCGAACTAGCACGTCGATGTCGGTACCCGAGTACTCCTCGGTGAGTCCTTCGAGGGTCGCGGTGTCGAAGGTCCCGATCCCGGTGTGAACGCCCGTCTCCTCGACGCGCCCCGAGAGAAAGCCTGCACGGCCGAGGAACTCCGCGACGAACCGCGACTCGGGCTGTTCGAACACGTTTTCGGGGCGGCCGACCTGTTCGAGACGGCCGTCGTTCAGCACCGCGACCCGATCGGAGATCGACATCGCTTCCTCCTGATCGTGAGTAACCGAGACGGCGGTGACGCCGGCTTCCTCCAGGATACGACGGACTTCCTCACGCATCCGGACGCGGAGACGCACGTCGAGGTTCGAGAACGGCTCGTCGAGCAGCAGCAGGTCGGGTTCGGGCGCGAGCGCCCGCGCGAGTGCGACGCGCTGTTGCTGGCCGCCGGAGAGCTGGTCGGGCGTTCGGTCGCCGAACGATTCGAGGCCGACGAGTTCGAGGAGGTCCGTGACACGTCGCTCGCGCTCGTCCGCGGTGGCGTCGGTGAGGCCGAACGCGATGTTTTCGGCGACCGTCATGTGTGGAAACAGCGCGAAATCCTGGAAAACGATGCCGACGTCGCGGTTCTCGGGGTCGACGGCGTGGCTGTCGTCGGCGACACGTTCGCCGTCGAGGGTGATCGTGCCGGCACTCGGGGTTTCGAGCCCCGCGATCATGCGGAGCGTCGTCGTTTTTCCACAGCCGGACGGGCCGAGCAGCGTCAACAGTTCGCCGTCCCGGACCGCAAGCGAGAGGTCGGTAACGGCGGCTTCCGCCCCGAACTCCTTGCTTGCGTCGGCGAGTTCGAGCACCACGTCGGCTGTTTCGGTCGGTCCCGCGTCAGCCGCTGCGGTCGCCTCGGTCTCGCTCGTCCGCTCCTCGGACGGGCCGTTCGCTTCGTCGGATCGTGGTTCGATCGATGTGGGTTTACTGGACATTGTCGCCCTCCTGTGTCAAGATCACGAGCATCGAGAGTCCGGAGACGGCGACGAGCACGAGCGCCGGTACGGCGGCCGCCCCGTAATATCCTGCGCCTTGGACCTGCCAGATGTAGGTGACCAGCGTTTTGAACTCCGAAGGATGGAGGAGCAGCGTTGCGGGCAGTTCCTTCATCGTGGTGAGAAAGACCAGCGCCGCACCCGCGACGACGCCGGGCGCGATCAACGGGAGCGTCACCCGCCGGAAGGTCGAGAGCGGGGAGTGACCCAGCGTCCGTGCGGCTTCGAGCAGCGAGCGGTCGACGTGGAGCACCGAGGAGTGGGTGGAGCCGACCGCCTGTGGGAGAAAGCGGACGACGTAGGCGAAGATCAACAGTGGGAGGGTCTGGTAGAGCCCGGGGAGGTAACGAACGCCGAAATAGACCAGCGCGAAGCCGATCACGATCCCGGGCGCGGCGTAGCCGAGATACGTCGCCCGATCGAACAGGTTTGCGAGCCGCCCGTTCGTCCGTGCGGAGAGATAGCCGACCGGCAGTGCGGCGAGCGTCGCGACGGCTGCCGCGAGCACCGCGACGACGACGGAGTTGATCCCGTAGGACCACTCGAAGGCGAAGCCGCCGGCGGTGTAGCCCGGGCCGCCACGCGACAGCCACATCCCCAGGATGCCGAGCGGGACGAGCAGACACAACGTCGCCACCAGCGTACAGAGGGCGAGCGCCGGCACGGTCCAAACGCCGAGCGAGATGGTGTTTCCCCGGCGGCCGCCGGCGTAGGCGTTCTGATCGCCGGGCGAGAGGCGCGATTCGATGCCAATGATGGCGACGGTGAGTCCCAGCAAGAGTACCGAAAACAGCGCCGCCCGATCTCGGCCGAAGGCGTTGTACTCGACGAAGATCCGGCGGGTGAACACGTCGTAATGCATGATCGATGGCGTTCCGAAATCCGAGAGCGCGTACAGCCCGACCAGCAAC
This sequence comes from Halococcus saccharolyticus DSM 5350, assembly GCF_000336915.1. Classification (NCBI taxonomy): domain Archaea; kingdom Methanobacteriati; phylum Methanobacteriota; class Halobacteria; order Halobacteriales; family Halococcaceae; genus Halococcus; species Halococcus saccharolyticus. The sequence continues at coordinate 107,604 of NZ_AOMD01000018.1, forward strand.
GCACCGGCGGCGATCCCCGGCGCGATCTGTGGCAGGACGACGCGGCGAAACGCCCCGAAATAGGAATGGTTCAGCGTTCGAGCGGCCTCGACCTGCGAGGCATCGAACGACAGTAGCGCTGCGCGGGTCGTGAGAAACACGTACGGATAGACGAACAGCGTCAACACGAGAACGGTGCCGTGGAGTCCGTAGATGGGCGGAATCGATTCGATCCCGAGTGGGGCTAGCAGATCGGCGAGAACGCCGCGCGGACCGAACGCCGAGACGAACGCGAACGCGCCGATGTAGCTCGGCACGACCAACGGCAGCGCCAACACGACCGTCCAGAACCGACGGAAGGGGAGGTCCGTCCGGGCCGTCAGTACCGCGAGCGGCACGCCGAGCAGCACCGAACCGACCGTGACCGCAGTGACCAACAGCGCGCTGTTGATCGCGATCTGAGCCGTCGATGGCGAGGCGAGCAGTGTGAGCGCACTCTCGACGCCCATGTCGAACGCCTGTACGACGAGCCACACGATCGGCGAGACGACCGCGAGCGCAACGAGCCCGGCGAGCGCCAGCAGTCCGCCACGGAGCACCCGCCCGCGGTCGATGTCGATACCACCGGCGTCGAAGGTACTCATCTCAGAGAACTCCGACCTCGCGCATCAGCGTGAGGGTTGGTTCGAGGTTCGAGAGCTTGGCGAGATCCAGCTGTGGCGGATTGAGCTCGTCGATCGTCGGCAGCCCGCCGACCGGCGGGACGCCCGGAACCATCGGGTAGGCGAACGTCCGGGTGGCGAAGAACTCCTGGGCCTCGGCGGTGAGGAGATGCCGAATGAAGTTCGTGGCGAGCTCGCGGCGCTGAGTCCCTTTGACGATCTCGACGCCCGCGGCGTTGATGAGCGCGCCCGCATCGCCCTTCGTGAAGGCGAGTTCGATCGGCGCGTCCGGCCGAGCCGCCTTGACGCGCAGCGCGTAGTAGTGGTTCGCGAACCCGGCAGCGAGTTCGCCGTCCGCGACCGCGTTCGAGATCAGGAACTCGTCGGGGTACTCCGAGATCCCCTGTTGTTGCATCCCCCGGAGCCAACTTTTTGCTCCCTGTTCGCCGCGGAGCAGCCGCATCGCCGTGATGAACGACTGGAAAGACCCGTAGGTCGGTGCCCAGCCCATCGAACCTTCGAGGGGCTGGGCGTCGGTGAATCGTTGGACCTTGTTCGGGATCTGATCCGCCGACAGCGTGTCCGTGTTGAAGGGGACGCTGCGCGCTCGGCCAGCGACGCCGACCCATTGATTGTCGGGACGGAACGACTCGGGAACCGGCTCCACGACATCTGTGGGGAGTTCCACGGTCGCGTCGTTGTCGGCGACGACGCCGAGCGCGCCGACATCGATCGCCCAGAACACGTCGGCGTTGGTCGATCCGCTGTTAACTTCCGTGATGAGCGTGTTCGCGAGTTGAGCGGACGAGGCCGTCCGGAGTTCGACGTTGAAATCCGGATACATCTGTCCGAGGAGGTCCAGGAACTCGGTGTACAGCCCGCCCTCACCGCCGCCGAGATAGATACTGAGTGTCCCCGAAAGGTCGGGCAGCTCGGCGATTCGCGTTCCGTCGAGCGGCGGACGACTCTCGACGAGCGGTCCGGAGCCCCTGAACGACTCGACGCCGAGCGGGCCGCTCGCGGTTGCGTTGCCGGTGGTGTTCCCACCGGTAGTGGCGTTGTCGCTTCCACCAGTTCCGTTTCCGCTGCTACCGTTTCCAGTACTACCGTTCCCGGAGCTGTTCGAGCCGCTCGCGTTCCCGTCGCTCCCGTTGCCCGACGACGAACAGCCGGCGAGCAGCGCCGCTCCAGCCGCCGCGCCCGACGAGCGAAGGAACCATCGACGGCCGACACCGGACGAGTCGCCCTGTTCGCGTCCTCGGTCGCGCCCGTTCGCCGTGGTATCGTCGCCACCTCGTCGCGTCATTGTCCTATATGATTTAGGACAGCCTAAAAACTCTGTCGTTCCCGAATCAGTCGTCGGCGGTCGCGGCGGCGTGCGTCGCGACCGAGCCCGGATCGAGTTCTTCGAGACAGTCGAGCCAGTCGTGCATGTGCTCGCCGACGTAGGTCAGGAACTCACCGTTCTCGAACTCTTCGAACTCTTCGAACTCGCCCGCGACGAGCGCGTCGGCCATCGCAGCGTACGCCCCGGCGTAGCTGTCGGCCCCCTCGGCGGCATCGTCGACGATCGCCCAGAGGTGTTCGTTGCATTCGAGCGCGGGGAGTTCTGATCGCAGATCGTCGAACGTCGAGCGCGGAGCTTTGTGGTGTTCACACAGCGGTCCGCCAGTGATGATCTCCGTATCGAGTACGTCACAGGCCCGTTTCAGAAACACGCCGCTCCAGATGTCGTCGAACCGGCCCACGTCCCACGGGTTGTCGTCCATCGGAAGCTGGTAGAACGCGGGGATCACCTCGCGCCGGAAGGCGAGGTTCATCGAGCAGACGGTGAGGTACTGACTCTCGCTCGCGACGAAATCCTCGCCGAAGTCCTCGCGCGAGAGTCTGGTCTCGGACTGCCCACGCAGATCGCCGTCGGCGAGGATGCGGGCCGCGTCGAGGTCGGGAACGTGCGTCCAGAGCCCCTGTGAGGCCACGACGCTATCGACGTGCGTCCGCTCGGTTTCGACGGTTTCGTCCATCGCGGAGTAGGGGTAGCCACGAGGATAGAGACCGTGGTCGTCGGCGTTGCGATGGAGGACGTTCACCCACTGCTCGTCCGAGCGGACCGACTCGATCTCGCCCTCGTACGCGAGGTTCGCGAGATGGCCGCCGAAGAAGTCGTCTTCGGGGTCAGGCCGGGTGTCGTCGTCGATGAAGATGCCGTACTCGAACTCGTTGGCCCAGAGGTACAGCAGCCCGAAGCTGGTTTCGGCGTGACTCGCCGCCGGTACGAGATGGGAAAAGTCCGCGACGCCCTGTTCCGCATACCACTCCTCGCGGGCGGTGCCGTCGAAGACCTCGCCCGTGAGGTCGAGTTCGTCGAGCATCGACGCCATCGCGTCGGTCTCACAGAAGTCCTCGGTTACGAGCACCACGTGGAGGCGGTCGGTATCGAACCCGTGCTGTCTTGCGTTCTCGGCGTACGATCGCATGCACTCGTACTCGCGGATCGTCGGTACGATGACGCAGATGTCGGCGGTCATTGCGATACAGTCGCTTTTTAGGACGGCCTAAAGAAACTGTCGTTGTGCAGTCGGATGGGGTTCGTCACCGCGTCGCCGTTCGGGTCGTGACGACACAGTGGCACATGCACGTCGCCGAGCGGCTGTAAAACGGGTTCTTCGATGGCCGTCGCGACCGGTAGGTGTCTCTGTGATCTTCGTGTTCTGATTGGTGCGCTCCCCAACCGCTGCTTGCGGCTGGATCGTCAGTTCGACTTGTCGCCGTCCTCCGCGCTGGAATCGTCCTCGTCGGGAAGGTCGACGGTCAGCGTGTGCGTTCCCGACTCGAACGTTCGAGTATCGCTATCGACGAACGTCTGCTGGGCCTCGGTCTCGGGACTCCAACCGGGGCCGATCTTCTCGTAGCTCGCGAGCGTGAGCGTCACGGATTCGCCGTCGGCGACCGTGAACGTGGTCGTCGCAGTGCCGTTTTCGACGGTGATGTTCCGGCTCTCGATCCGATCGGCCATCGACTCATCGGTGATGAACTCGCCCTCGGAGCGTCGCGTGATCGGTTCGGCAGTGCTGCCGTGGGCGAATCGGAGGAGTTCGTCGTTTCGGTAGGTGCCGTTCGGTCCCCGCAGATTCTCGATCGGCTCACCGACCACGAAGTCGACCTGGTAGTACGTTTCCCCTGTCGCTCCGTCACCGAGGAAGCCGAGCGCGTCGCGTTCCGCGTCCGTGAGCCGGCCGTCGCTCAGCGCCTCGGCGAGCGCCCGCAACTGATCGTCAGTGAGGTCGCCACCCGCGATGGCGTCGGCGACTGCCTCGCGCTGCGCGTCGGTCAGTCCGTCGCCGGCGAGCGTGTCGGTGATTGCGGTGATCTCCTCGTCGGTGAGATCGCTCGCGCCGAGGGCCGAACCGACACCCTCGATCCCTTCGATCGACAGTCCGCTGTCGGAAAGCGAATCGGCGATCGATCCTGCGTCGAGCGTTCGTTCCTCTTCGTCGGTTGTGGTGGTTTCAGTCGTCGTCTGCGTGGTTGTCGTGTCCGTTTCGGTTGGTGTTGTTGTATCCGTTCCAGTCGGGGTTGTCGTGTCTGTGGCCGTCTCTGTGGCTGTTGTGGTTCCTGGTTCGGACGTGTCCGTTTCCGTCCCCGTCGTGGTGGTCGTCGTCTCGGTTGCGGTGGTCGTGGTNNGCGGTGGTCGTTTCCGTCTCGGTTGTCGTCGGCGTGGCAGTCGGGGTTTCCGTTTCGGTCGTCGTTTCTTGGCTGCCAACGTCGAGCGCCGCACCGTCGGTTCCGGTTACTTCGTACACGTCGCCGGCGCTGTCGCTGATCTCGGCCACGTCGAGCGAGAGATCGCTCGATCCGGCTGCGGTGCCTTCGACCGTGACCGTTGCGATCACGACGCTGGCGTCATCGGACAGCGCGTTGCCGAAGTAGATGGCGTCGAAGGAGACGCTGGAGCCATCGTCGGCGATCGCGACGTTCCGGTTCGCCGGCTCGCCGGCGATCGTGAGGTCGGTGATCGTTCCGACGGACGGATCGTCGAGCGCGACGGCTGCGTCGGTCGTGCCGATCCCGCCGTCGGTGTTCTCGACGACGATCTCGTAGGTCGTCGTCTCGCCGGTGTCGACCTGCTGCTCGGCGGGTGAGAGCGAGACGGTGGTGCTGCCGGCCGCGCTGGCGGTGAACGTCACGGCCGAGCCGGCCGAGCCGAGCACGAGAACGGCGAGGACAACGCTGAGAATCGATTTTCGTCGTGTGTCGAGGAGTTTCGTCATTGGATGTGTGGTGAGTGGTGATGTGGGTGCGTGATGAGTTGTGGTGTGGATCCGTGGTGAGTGGCTGTGTAGCGGTTTGGTGGTGTTCTCGATCAGTTAGCGGTCGACCACTCGTCGTAGAGCGCCTGGGCGTCGGCCTGGGTCACGCTGCCGTCGCCGTTGAAGTCGAACGCGTCGACGTTGTTCTGTACCGTCGAGCTGTCGAGGCTGTCGTAGAGCGCCTGGGCGTCGGCCTGGGTTAGTTGGCCATCGCCGTTGACGTCCTCGTACTGTCCGTCGCCGTCGGTGTCGGTCGACGGGTTCTCGAAGTCACCGACAGGACCGGGACCGGTTGCGGTACCGTTCTCGACTGCGACCTCGTCGGGTTGATTCGTCTCGCCGTCCTCGCCTGAAACCGCGTTCGACTCGATCGAGCCGCCGACCGCATCCGAGACGGGATTCTCGGCGGGTTCGAAGCGTACGATCACGACCTGTGGGTCCTCGGTGAGCGCGAGCCGGTTCGAAGCGACCTCGGTGCCGTTCTCGTCGTAGTAGTTGAATCCGCTGGTGTCGCCGCGCTCACCGATCGGCTCGTCGAATCGGAAGTCGAGTGCGTTCTCCTCACTCTCGTTGACCGTCACCGAGACGAGGTCAGGTCTCGTGGAGTTGCCGTCGTTGCTGACCGCAGCCGCCTGCAACGGATTGTTCGTGGCGTCGCTCGCGCCGACACGTTTGACGGTGTTCGCATCGACGAACCCGCGCGCGACGATGCTCTCGTTCGCGTCGTCGTCGAACGCGACGGTGAGCTGTCGGGTGTCGTTCCCGGCGACGATCTTCACGCCGTCGAAGATCTCGCCGCCGTCGGTCCGGACGAGTTGGACATTACCGGCGTCGCCGACCACGTCGATCGGTTCATCGAACGTGAAGTTGACGAACGTCTCCTGGCCGCTGTGTGAGGCGATGTTGCCCGTACAGAACCCGCTCACGGATTCGAGATCGGGCGCGCGTGTCGGCCCTTCACCTGCCGGCCCGAGCGGTTCGCTTTCGCAGGTGTCGTTGCCCGCGGTCACCAGCGCCTCGTCGGGTTTGTTCTTGTCACCGTCCTCGCGGGCGGTGTCGGTGCCGGTCGCAGCGTTAGCGTCAGCCGACCCGCCGACCGCCGTCGAGACCGGATCGGTCGGCTCGAACGCCACCGAGAGCACTCGCGGATCGTCGGTCGTCGCGACCTCCTGGGCGTCGGTCTCGGTTCCGTTCGCGTCGTAGAAGTTGAAGCCGCTGGTGTCGCCGACTTCACTGATCTCTTCGTCGAACTCGAACAGCAGCGCATTGCCTGGCGCGTCGCTCTCGGTGATCGAGACGATGTCGGGGGTCGCGGTGGTGCCGTCGTCGTTGATCGCGGCCGCCTGCTTTGGGTTGAGCGTCACGTCACCCTCACCGAGCCGCTGAACGGTGTTTGCGTCGACGAACCCGCGTGCGATGGTGTCGGGATCGATCCGGCCGGGGAACGGTACCGTGAGCGACGTCGTATCTTCACGGGAGCCGACGATCTCGCCGTTACCGTCCTCGATCGTGCTGTCGAGCGTCACCAGCTGGAAGTTGCCGGGTCCGCCCTGGGTGTCGACTGGCTCGTCGAAGTCGAACTCGACGAGGGTTTGACAACTCTCTGCACCGGGTTTCTCTCGATACGTGAAGTTGTCGATGCCGACGAGATCCGGGGCCTGCGTCGGGCCATCCGCGTTGCCGCCGTCACCCATGTCCGTGGTGCCACCGTCGCCACATCGGCTGAACTCGGGGGCCGATTCGTTGCTCACTACGACCTCGTCCGGCGAGTTCGTTCGGTCGCTATCCGTCTGATTCGAGACCGTTCCCTGCGTAACCGACGCACCGACCGCTGCTGAGACATCGATACTGTCGAAGGACACGTTCACGAGACGTGGCGTCGCCAGCGAGTCAGTTGCGACGTTGCCATCGTACTGGGTCGTGTTTTCAGCGTAAACCTGGAACCCGCCGTCGCTGTTGGCACTAACGGGTTCGTCGAACGCGTAGACGAGGCTGTTGGTGGTCTCGTTGACGGTGACGTTCACCAGGTCCGGGTCGACGGAGTTGCCGTCGTTGGAAACGTCCGCCGTCTGGAGCGGGTTGGTGGTTTCATCGCCTTCGCCCGCCACTCGCACCGTGCTCGGCTGAACGATACCGCGGGCGATGTCCCCCTGACTCACCGATGTAGGGAACGCGACGGTGATCGTTCTCGTCGCGTTGCCGTCGACGATGTTCTGTCCATCCACGACTCCGCTGCCATCGATCGGGACGAGTTCGAAGTTCCCGGCGGAATCAGCGCCCTCGACCGGCTGGTCGAACGTGAAGTCTGCGAAGGTGTAGTTTTCGTCCCCCGCTGTTCCGTTCGTGAAGTTGTCGACCGACTGGAGGTCGGGTGCTTGCGTCGGACCGCTTGCCTGGCCGGCAACGCCACCGGCGAGCACACCCATCCCGACGGCGACCGCACCGATCACGGTCACAGCGAGAACGATACTTGTTAGATATTTCAACGTCTGATCGGAACGCATTTTGTATCCGACCACCCGTATCCTACCTATATCTTGTGCTTGCAGTAGCGCTCTATCCCAGGACAAAAATTGTTCTCTTGTCCGTGTGAAGTCGTCGAGCTCCCGATAAACGGGACGGAACGAATCGTCGACCGGGTGATGGAATTGGCTCGAGATCACGTCGCCCGCTCCCACTGAACACGAGTTGCTTACGTGGGTTCCCATGTGACTTCGATCGCCACCTCGTTCCTCCGGAGGAACGGTGGCGTTCCCGGCGCATCGTAGCCGAGAGAAAATGGCTCACCGACAGGTGTGACGTCTGCTCTGGAGAGCGTCTGAAGGAGTTTGGATTGCTGACGTTTCGTCCGCCAGTCGGTCGCCCACCACGAGAATCGCCGCGCTGCGACCGAGCGTGGCTCCTCGATAGCGAGCGAGACGGCCGAATCGGTCGGTCGCGGGGCCGTGTTCGGTGTGTACTCCGCCGGGAGGTAGAATCCCATCCGTACACCGTCGTCCCCGTCTTCGATACGGACCGGCGACGTCATCGAAACCGATTCGCCCTCGTCCGTTCGATTGACGTCGGTTCGAACCGGCGATGTCATCTCGATCGGTTCGCCGTCAGCGTTCTCGTCGGTACGGACGGGAGCCGTCATCGCCACCGCGGAACGCGACTCGTTCGCTCCCTGGAGATACTCGAAGAGCCGCTCGAACGCCTCGCGGTTCGAGGACCCCGTCGTCTCGACCCGGACGAGTTCGGGATACCGTCGAATCTCCGTCCGGTCATCGATGGTTCGTTCAACGATGTACTCGACGCGCTCGGCCGATCGGGACGTGAGGACGCTATACCCGCTCCACAGCGCTACCGCACCGCCGACGGCGGCTGCACTGGCAACTTCGAGCCGTGTTCGGTTCATGTGTTCGTTTAATCGAGGGCGTCGGCACACTTGTACCGAGCGCTGCCGACGAGTGTGATCGATCTCGGAGCGGACTGAGCGAAGTGATGGCGTACCGCGACCGACTCACACTCGTTCGGCCGCAGCCTCCCGTCCCGTTTCAGAGGATCATCCGAAAAATTCCCGCTGACAGTACACTTAGGTATCCCGAGATGTAGCCTCCCGATAGAGTTCATGTCACTCGCAAATCAGACGTATGTGATCACCGGTGTGTCGCGGGCGAGGGATTCTCCGATATGACCGGCCAGATCCTTTCGATCAACAGCGGGATGGAGTGGTAGCGTGGCGACGGAGGAACCAACCAGTGCCGACGAGACTACCGGTGGGGCGGATGACTTCGAAAGCGAGACGCCGATCGAAGAACTCCGGCGGCGGCGCGCGGCGGCGAAACAGGGCGGTGGCGAGGAGCGCGTCGCGGCCCAACACGCAAAGGGGAAGTTGACCGCGCGCGAGCGGATCGAGTATCTCCTCGACGACGACACGTTCCGCGAACTCGGCACGTTCGTCGAACACCGCTCGACGAACTTCGATATGGACGAGCGCGGGGTTCCAGGCGACGGCGTCGTCACGGGGTACGGCGAGGTCGACGGCCGCACGGTGTTCGTGTTCGCCCACGATTTCACCGTGCTCGGCGGATCGATCGGCGAGGCGGTCGCCGACAGGATCTGCGCGGTGATGGACAAGGCGATCGAGACGGGCGCGCCGATCGTCGGCCTAAACGATTCGGCAGGCGCACGGATCCAGGAGGGGATCGACTCGCTCGCTGGCTTCGCACGGATCTTCCGGCGGAACGTCGAGGCGAGTGGAGTCGTTCCACAGATTTCGGCGATTATGGGCCCATGTGCTGGCGGCGCGACGTATTCGCCCGCGCTGACGGACTTTACTGTGATGGTCGAGGACACCAGCCACATGATGATCACCGGACCGGACGTGATCGAGACCGTCACGGGCGAGGAGATCTCGATGGCTGAGCTCGGTGGCGCGAACACTCACGCCACCGAGAGTGGCGTCGCTCACTTGACCTGCGCGTCGGAGAAAGACGCGCTCGACGATGTTCGGCGATTGCTCTCGTATCTTCCACGGAACAACGTCGAGGATCCGCCACGCGTCGACTCGTGGGGCGATCCGGAACGCCGTTGTGAAGTCGGTGCGGTCGTCCCCGATGAGCCACGAAAGCCCTACGACGTGACGGACGTCGTGTCCGGGATCATCGACGAAGACTCCTTTTTCGAGGTTCACGGCGAGTTCGCGCGCTCGCTCGTGACTGGTTTCGCACGACTCGACGGCCGGCCGGTCGGTGTGGTCGCGAACCAGCCCCGGGTCAACGCTGGCACCCTGGATATCGAGACGAGTCAGAAGGGCGCACGGTTCGTCCGGTGCTGTGATTCGTTCAACGTTCCCGTACTGACGTTCGTCGACGTCCCCGGGTTCATGCCTGGCACCGATCAGGAACACGACGGGATCATCCGTCACGGCGCGAAACTGATCTACGCCTACGCCGAGGCGACCGTCCCGCTTCTCACAGTCATCCTCCGGAAAGCCTACGGCGGCGCGTACATCGTGATGGGCTCGAAACTCCTCGGTGCGGACGTGAACTACGCGTGGCCCGGCGCGGAGACCGCCGTCCTTGGCCCGCGTGGGGCAGTCAATATTCTCTATAGCGACGAGATCGAGACAGCCGACGATCCGGAAGCGACCCGCCAGACGCTGATGGACGAGTACCGTGAGAAGTTCGCCAATCCCTACTCGGCCGCCGAACGCGGCTACGTCGACAGCGTGATCGAACCACACGAGACACGCGAGCGCCTCGTGAGCGATCTCGACGTACTCGCCCGCAAGCGGGTCGACAGTTCCCGGAAAAAACACGGTAACATCCAGCTCTGACTGTGCGTCGAAACACCCATACCGACGCCGGTGGAGTCACAGCGTGAACTATGAACACGAACGTCGCGGTCATCGGGGCGTCGATGACCCAGTTCGGCGGGCGCGACGCGTGGGTGCGCGAGCTACTCGCCGAGGCGGGGGCGGCGTGTCTCGACGACGCGGGCGTTGGCCCCGAAACCGTCGAGCATTGCTACGTCTCGAACATGGCGAGCGGCGAGTTCGAGGGGATGACGGGCGTCCCGAACGCGCTTGCCCACGATCTCGACTGCCTGCCGGCGTACACCCAACGAGTCGACCAGACCTCTTCGTCGGGTGGTGCCGGGATGTACGCCGCGTGGCAGTCGATCGCCTCGGGTGCGAGCGAGATGACCCTCTTAGTGGGCGGCGAGAAGATGACCCACCGATCGACGAGCGAAGCCACCGACGTCATCGCGTCGCTCACCCATCCAGTAGAGTACAAACACGGCGTCACGCTCCCGAGTTTCGCGGGGCTGACCGCCCGCCTCTACCTCGATCAGTACGACGCACCGCGCGAGAGTCTCGGGAAGGTCGCGGTCAAAAACCATAAAAACGGCGTCGACAACCCTCACGCCCAGTTCCAGAAGGAAGTCGATCTCGACACGGTGCTGGAGAGTCCGATCGTCGCCGACCCACTCCGACTGTACGACTTCTGTCCCATCACCGACGGTAGCGCGGCGCTCCTCTTTTGTCCGGAGTCCGTGGCTCGGGAGTACACTGACGAGTACGCCGTGATCGCGGGCGTCGGCGGTGCGACCGACACCCACGTGGTCCACGAGCGGAGCGACCCGACAGTCATGAATGGCGTGGTCGAATCCGGTCGCCAGGCGTACGAGCGGAGCGGGTACGACCCCGACGATATCGACGTCGCCGAACTCCACGACATGTTCACGATCCTCGAGTTCCTCCAGATGGAGGGGCTCGGGTTCGCCGAGCCCGGCGAGGCGTGGCGCGCGATCGAGGACGGCCGAACCGAGCGCGACGGCGACCTCCCGATCAACACATCTGGAGGGTTGAAATCGAAGGGCCACCCCCTCGGCGCGAGCGGCGTCGCGCAGGGATACGAGATCTACAAACAACTGCTCGGCGAGGCCGGACCACGCCAGGTCGACGCCGATGTGGGACTCGCGTGCAACGTCGGTGGATTCGGCAACTGTGTCATCACCACCATCATGGAGGCGAGTACATGAGCCACGAAAACGACGACACGGCCGACCACGACTCCGACGCAAGCGGGACGCCGCCGATGGAAGCGACACGATACGCCGACGGTTCGATCACCTACCCCGGCCATCCGATCGGCCCTGACGGAACGGAACCGGTCGGAACCGTGGATTTGAGCGATCACACCGCGACGGTGGTGACGTGGACGACGAGCACCGCGCCGCCGCCTGGCGTCGACGCTCCCAACCACCTCGCGATCGTCGCGTTCGAGATCGATGGTAAAACGGTCCGGGCGCTCGGTCAGCTCACGACCGACGAGATCGCGATCGGTGACGAGGTCACGCCGGTGTACGCCCCGGAGCTACGCGATCCCGAGGCGGGAATCCGCGAACCCGAGAGTCAGGACTGGGACGGCTATCGATTCGAGCCGGTCTAACCTACGGAATCGGCCGTTATAGCACGTCTTCGAGCCAGATGACCGTCAGTCGTTACGACTCGTCCTCGTCATCGTCGTCGCCGTCGACCTCGTCGCGGATCGAGTCGAGTTCCGAGTCGACGTCGATGGTGACGCTCTCGCCAGCAGGATCGTCGGTTGCGTCCAGTTCCGTGTCGTCAGGTTCGCCGTCAGCGGAGCCGCGCGCCCGCGTCGTGTCCGCTCGAGAACCGTCCTCGGCCTCGTCGAGACGATCGTCTATCTCGCGCCGGAGTGCGCGGGCGTCGTCGAGCAGGGTTCTGGCCTCGGGGTTCTCGGGACGGCCGTCGAGCGCGTCCTGGAGGTCCACGAGGACGTCGTCGAGCCGATCGAGACCGTCGCGGCCGAGCCGCTCCGTCCGTGATCGCATCTCGCGCCCGCGCTCTCTGGCCTCCTCTCCAGTGCGCGCCAGCCGAATGACTCCCTGGAGCGCTTCGAGCAGCCGGATGTTGGCTTCGAGCACCGCGATCGCCGTCGGGATGGTGTATTCGTCGGTGAACCGAACGAGTTCGCCGGGTGTCGGCGGCCGCGGCAGTCCGAGCGGCCCCCGCGGCGGACCGCGCTCGCGCTCCAGTTCGTCGCGGAGATCGTCGAGCGTGGTCGAGAGGTCGCCGGCCAACCGCCCGAGATCCTGGTCGGTCCCTCGGTCGCGCCGTCGATCGTCGCCGGATCGCCGGCCGTCGTCCGGTCGGTCACTCATGGTGGCCCGTTGGCGGCGCGCGGCAAAAAGCACGGGTGCTCGTGATCGGTCGCTGCTCGTTCGAGATTGAGCTAGGTCGACCAAAACCCTTTTAGAATTAGGCCCGCCTAAGCCATCGTATGGCAGTCCCCGCCCGTGGAACGGAGGCCGACGCTGCTCCCGACGGCCGTGACGACGACACCTCCCTGGAAACGACCGTCTCGATGCACTCGACACGGCCGGAACGTACTGTGTTCGTCGAAGAAGACAACGTCGACGGCTGGATCGCGACCGATCTGACCGTCTCGCTCGATCGCTGAGATAGCGTTCGAGCCACTCCCCCGCGTTCTCGTTTTCTCCATCGTCGTTTCGCCGGTCAGTCCACCAGCTGTCGGCCCCATCCGCTCCGCTGCTCACGCCGGTGAAGAAAATCGGTTGTGGGGGTCAGACGACGGTGAAACGCCCTCAGTGGGTCGCTTCGTCGAGGACGAGGGTGTCGTCCTCGAGATAGTGTTCGAGGTGGTGGGCGTACTCCTCGTAGTCCGCGATCGCACCGCGGACCACTTCCTCGGAGGTGTAGTCGCCGAGGTTGTTCGTGAGTTCGATGTGATCGCGCATCCGCTCGATGATGTCCGCGAACATCTCCATGTCGTTGCGGAGCGACGTCCGGACGTCGTAGACGTCTTCGCCCTCGAAGTCGACGTAGCTGTGTTCGGCGTGGGCTTCGGGCCCGGCGACCGGGACACCGCCGAGCGCCTGGGCGCGTTCGGCGATCACGTCCGAGTGGTGCTCGACGGCCTCGTAGGCCTCTTCGAGGAAACGATGGAGTTCGAGGAACTCCGCGCCCTCGACGTTCCAGTGGTGCTTTTTGAGCTGGTGGTACAGCACGTACGACGACGCGAGATCGGCGTTCAGCGCGTCGACGATCTGCTCGGCTCGGTCGCCCTCGATCCGGAGCGCCGGTGATTCCTCGACGGTCCCGAACTCCTGGCGGAGTTGCGAATCGGATTCTTGTGCGCTCATTACACTCCCAGCTACGACCCCCTCCCACTTAGGTATTGCTACCGGCAAATATATTTTTGGCTACCCAAAACAGTTTTCACTCTTTGCCACATTCGATTTCCGCTGTACGACAGCAGACGGTCGCTAGGAACCGGGTCATCTCGTCGACAATCACCGTCCGTTCGGTGGGGTGATAACCTTTATCACGGTATGGCCCGTTCGTTCAACCGTACAGCGAGTACCAATCAGGCCCTACCACCACGACAATGAGCACGTCCCCGCACGAGACCCCCTCCGAGTCGTCCAGTGACGCGCCCGCCCCGATAGAGCGCATCGCCGCCTTCGAGCGCGACGACGGTGCGATCGTCATCTACGACGAGCGCGAACCAACGGCGTGGATCCAGTCGAACGGTGCTGTCGGCGTCGACGAAGCGCGCTGACCCGCAGTCTTTTCTCACGAGCAGTGCGAGCGGTCGGTATGCACCCCCGAGCACGCGCGTTCGCCGACCGCGCCGCCACAGAGTACGATCTCGACGTCGACGTCCACGAGTTCCCGGAAGGAACCAAGACGGCAGCCGACGCCGCCGACGCCATCGGGTGTGACGTCGCCCAGATCGCGAGTTCGCTCGCCTTTCGCGCGCCCGACCTCGTCGTCGTGGTCACGAGCGGAGCCAACCGTGTGAGTGAGGCACGCCTCGCCCGCCTTCGAGACGTTTCCGAGAGCGAGATCGAAATGGCCGACGCCGACGACGTGCGCGAGACGCTCGGCTGGTCGATCGGTGGCGTCCCGCCGTTCTGCCACGAGTCGGACGTGCCGGTGTATCTCGACGAGACGCTCACCGAGTTCGAGACGGTCTGGGCCGCTGCCGGAACTCCCGAGGCGGTCTTTCCGATCGCACCGGACCGACTCGAAGCGCTCGCGGACGCACAGCTGGTCGACGTGGCCGAGTGACGGCGCGACTTCGATTCGCCGTGTGGCGGCACAACGCAGATACCCCTCCACGTCGAATCCGTCGTGTGAGCGACCAGCGCTATCTCCCTGACGACGAGTATACGCGAGAGTTCGAGGCGAGCGTGACGAGTGTCGACGAGGCAGACCGCACCGTGGTCCTCGACGGCACCTACTTCTACAAGGAGGGTGGCGGCCAGCCCGCCGATCACGGTAGCCTCTCGTGGGACGACGGATCGGCGCGTGTGGTCGACGTGCGCCAGGATCACGGCGAGATTCGCCATACCCTGGACGGCGACCTTCCCGAACCCGGAATCACGATTCACGGCGAACTCGACTGGGAGCGCCGCTACGCCCACATGCGCTATCACACGGCCCAACACGTCGTCTCGAAGGTGGTGCTCGACGAGTTCGGTGCGAGTACGGCTGGGAATCAGATCCACACCGATCGCGCCCGGATCGACTTCGAGCCCGCGGAGTTCGACGCCGACGATCTTCGGACGATCGAACGGCTCTCGAACGATCAGATCGAACAGGACCTCTCGGTCGAGAAGTCCCGCCGCTCGCGCGACGCCCTCGAAACCGAAACGCCCGACGGCCGGACCAACCTCGATCTCATCCCCGATCACGTCGACCCGCTCCGGGCGGTCACGATCGGCGACGTCGACGTCTGTCCGTGTGGCGGCACCCACGTCGATAGCCTCGGCGAGCTTGGCCGAATCGAGATCATCGACCGGACCTCGAAGGGGGCGGACATCGATCGGATCGAGTTCGTTCTCGACGATTCTGGGTGACACCGCCGGCGTCACCTGTTACGGACGACGCTATCGCTTACTGCCGGCCCACGACGCTCGTCGGGAACGGCTCGCCGTGACCCTCTCTTCGACCGTCGGCCACACAAAGCTTATTACAACACCTCGAAAAACGTTCAGATGGAGCCCGACCGGCTCCGCATCGGCGGGGGCGACTCCGTTGCCTGGCATCATACCCTCCCCCTCCCCTTTCGTCCCCGCTTTTCCTCCGTCTACAGTACCAGCGACCGTCGGCTACGCCCGAGTTTCGGACGAGTGGAGCTGCAACGCGACTCCCCACACCCAGAGCGCGAACAGTGCTGCGCCGATCGCTTCGGGAATCGCGAGCCCTGGCCCAGGACGGATACCGGCACTCCACGCGGCCCACGAGCCGATGTGGACAAGCGCGAGTCCAACAGCCGCGAGACCCCACGCCCGCACGTTCGTTCGAAGCGCTTCGATCCCATCGACCAGCATCGTCGCGGTCGCCCCGAGATAGAAGCCGAGCGCGACCGGGAAATGAAGTGGGTGTCCCGATCGGAAGACCCCGACGAGCGCCATCGAGACGGCCGTGAGGCCGAACACCACCCCCAGGGTCGATCGACCATCGGCCGCGAGCACCCACACGAGTGGGAGCGCCAGCACACCACCGGCGACGAGACCCCTATTGAACACGAGCGCGCTCGCGGGCGTCACGCCGAGATCCGAGAGCGCACTTCCCGTCCACGAGAACGTCGGTGAGAGGTCAGTTCCGAGGAGGATCGATCCGAGCGCGACGACCGGGGCGAGCGCACCCGAGACCACGGCGAGACGACGATTGAGCGAACCGTTCACACGCCGGTCTCTCGACGCGGCGAACGAAACGGTTGTGATACGCCGTCGTCGTTCTCGCGGTCGTCCGCTCAGTCCATCTCGCGGTCGAGCACTGCCCGACGTTCGGCGATCGTCTCGGCCGACATCGAGAGTTCGGTGTCGCCGACGCTCGCTTCGAGCCGGTCGGTGTCGGTCGTCGACCCGAGTTCGTGCACCGGTGCGATGCCCGCGAACGCCTCACGGACCGCTGTCGGCTCCTTGGTCTCGACGACCGCGCGGCCCGGCTGTTCGTGAAAGAAGTGCTCGGTCGAACTCGCTGGACCCTCGATTTCGACGGTCGCACCCACAGCCGGCGTGACCATCTCCGCGAGCGTCACCGCGAGCCCGCCGTGGCTCGCGTCGTGGACCGCGGTCGTCGCCTCGTGGTTCGCCACCGTCGCGAGCGCCTCGACGAGTGCGGCCGGGTTCGCCGGCAGTGACGGGAACCGGTCGGAGCCCTCCAGAGCGAGGTATGCCGACCCGCCGAGTCCCGCCGGTTCGCCGTCGAGAACGCGATCCCCGACCACGAGGAGCGTTCCCTCTCCAGCGAGCGCGGTCGACGGCCCGGCGTCGGCGTGCATCGGTCCCTCGTCAGTGTTCATCGGTCCTTCGTCGGTGTCTACGTTCCGCCTGGAATCGTCCCACGCTCGCGTGCCGACCATCGCGAGCGTCGGCGTCGGCGGGATCGGCCCCGCCACCGAGTCGTTGTAGAGCGAGACGTTGCCGCCGACGACCGGTACCGAGAGGTCGCTGCACATGTCGGCCAGTCCGTCGACGATCGCGGAAAAGCCGCCGTAGACGTCGGGCTTCTCGGGGTTGCCACCGTTGAGACAGTCGACGGCGGCGAGCGGCTTTGCCCCCGTGGCGGCGAGATTCGTCGCGTTTTCGAGTGCGATCGCGCACGCGCCCTCGTAGGGGGCGGCGCTCGTCCAGCGAGGCTCTGCACCCGCCGAGATCGCGAGGCCGACGCCGGCCTCGTGGAGATCCATCACCGCCGCGTCGTCGCCTGGCCGGACGGCGGTCCGGAGCCCGACTTCGTGATCGTACTGGCGGTACACCCACTCCTTGCTCGCGGTGTTCGGATCGCTCAACACCCGCTCGAAGGACTGTTCGACGGTGGCGTCGGGAAGGTCGCGTTCGGGCTGTGTGGGCGATTCAGCCGGCAAATCGTTCATCGGTGCACCGTCGGCGAGGTAGGTCGCGGGGACGTCGACGACAGCTTCTCCGCCGAACGAACAGGTGTAGTTGCCCTCGGTGATCTCGCCGATGACCGAACACCCGAGATCGAACCGTTCGGCGATCTCCCGCACTCGGTCGGTATCCTCGGGCCGGACTTCGTAGCACATCCGTTCCTGTGATTCGGCGAGCAGGATCTCTGTCGCGTTCATCCCCGGTTCGCGCCGGTGGACCGCTTCGAGATCGATCTCGGCCCCGAGATCGCCCTTGGCAACCAGCTCCGACGAGGCTCCACCGAGTCCAGCGGCCCCGAGATCCCGCGCCGACTGCACGAGGTCCTCGTCGAGCAGCGCCTCGTTCGCCTCGATCAGGAGCTTCTCGGTATAAGGGTCACCGACCTGGACCGCCGGCCGGTCCTCGGTTTCTGCGTCCTCGGCGAGGTCCTCGCTCGCGAAGCTCGCCCCACCCAATCCGTCGCGCCCGGTGGCGTTCCCGACGAGCACCAGCTTGTTCCCCGCGCGCTGTGCCTCGGCGGTGACGAGTCGATTCGCGGGGAGGAGCCCCGCACACGCCACGTTCACGAGGGGATTTCCTTCGTAACCGGAATGAAACGCGACGCTGCCGCCCACGGTCGGCACGCCGATCGCGTTGCCGTAGTCCGCGATCCCCTCAACGACGCCATCGAACAGGTACCGTGAGTGTTCGCGGTCGAAACCGCCGAAATAGAGTGAATCGGTCAGCGCGATCGGGTACGCGCCCATCGAGAGCGTGTCGCGGACGATCCCGCCGACGCCTGTGGCTGCGCCGTCGTAGGGGTCGACGTACGAGGGGTGGTTGTGGCTCTCGATCCCGAGCGTGACGTAGACATCGTCGTCACTATCGGCGTCGTTTCTGTCATTGTCGGGCGTCGGCACGGCCACCACGGCGGCGTCGTCACCAGGTCCGACCACCACGTCCTCGCTCTCGCTGTCGAACGCCGACAGCAGCGGGCGTGAGGAGCGGTACGCACAGTGTTCACTCCAGAGATTTTCGAACAGTGCGGCCTCCGCCGGCGTCGGCTCGCGGCCGAGTTCCGCGACGATCCGCTCGCGGTCGGCCTCGGGAAGGGGCATTGCCGGCGGGTTACGAGCGGTCCATCAAAGCGGTTGTGAATGACTGTGGTCGATGTCGCCGCTCAGGCAGCCATCTCGGTCGGACCGCCGGCTTCCGTCCACGCCTCGAAGCCTCCCTCGACGTTTGCAACTGCGGACAGCCCCATCTCCTGGGCCGTCTGCACAGCGAGCGCCGAGCGCCCACCCACGGCACAGTAAAAGAGAAACTCCGATCCCGAGGCGAACTCCTCGATGTGGTAGGGGCTCTCGGGATCGATATGGAACTCCAGCATTCCACGGGATGCGTGGATGGCTCCCGGGACCCGTCCTTTCGCATCGAGCTCCGGCCCATCTCGAACATCGACGAACACGACCTCGTGGTCGAGTCGGTCGATCGCCGTCTCAATCGGCAGTGTCGTGACTTCGGCGGCGGCTTCGGCCACCAGTTCCTCGTATCCTTTTGTCAGTTGCAGTTCTTCGGATGCCTGTTGGGACTCGTCGTACATCGTATCACCAGTGGTACCGTACGTCTCGCGAGGAAATATACTAGTACTGATACTCGGTAGCACGGGTGGACAGTGGACGATGGACGACGACGGTCGTTCGGTCGTTCGACAGGTATGGGGTCGATACCGGGGGACTTTTGCTCCACCGACCGAACTCACACCCGTGCTGTCGGCCGAGCTTCACTGTCACTCCGAACTGTCTTTCGACGGCCGTGATCCGGTCGACCTTCTGCTCTCCCAGGCCGAGGCCGTCGGTCTCGACGCGCTCGCCGTCACCGACCACGACGAGATCGACGCCAGCCTCGCGGCCGCCGAGCAAGCGTCGGAGTACGGCCTGATTGGAATTCCCGGCTCCGAGGTGAGCAGTGCCGCCGGCCACGTGCTCGCGCTCGGGATCATCGAACGGGTTCCCGCCGGCCTGCCGTTCGAGGAGACCGTTTCGCGCATCCGCGATCAGGGCGGGATCGCGGTCGTTCCGCATCCGTTTCAGCGATCACGTAGTGGCGTTGCACCACACATCACCCGCGACACGCTCGCAAGCGCCGACGCGATCGAGACGTACAACTCCCGGCTGCTCACCGGGCGCTCGAACCGCCGGGCCGAGCGCTTCGCGGAGACGAACGATCTCCCGATGACGGCGGGCAGCGACGCCCACATCGCGGAGATGGTCGGCCAGGCGGTCACGGAGATCGACACCGACGAGCGGTCGGTCGAGGGTGTGCTCGACGCGATCCGTGCGGGCCGCACCAGAGTGGTCGGAAAGCGAACCCCGTGGCGGATCAGTTTTCGCCAGGCGAGCGGCGGCGTCAAGCGTCGTATCAAGAACCGTCTCGCGAACGTCTTCGGGTAGCGTCTCGCCG
Organism: Halococcus saccharolyticus DSM 5350; assembly: GCF_000336915.1. Classification (NCBI taxonomy): domain Archaea; kingdom Methanobacteriati; phylum Methanobacteriota; class Halobacteria; order Halobacteriales; family Halococcaceae; genus Halococcus; species Halococcus saccharolyticus. The sequence goes on from NZ_AOMD01000018.1 coordinate 127,435, forward strand.
CGGCGTTCCTCGGACGATCCGCGACGTCCGATCGCCGACACGGCTGTGGACCGGACGACGATCCGTCGAAAACGGGCGTTCGTTTCTCAGGGCTTTTGTAGCTCAACGACGAACTGTGTCGGGAGATGACTACCGGCTCCGAGGAGTCGACGGACGCGGAGCGTCGACGGTGGTGTCACGATGCGCTCGACGGGACCTCGCGCACGTTCGCCATCACCGTCGATGTGCTCGACGAGCCGATGGCCACCCAGATCTGCGTCAGCTACCTCCTCTGTCGTGTCGCCGACACCGTCGAGGACGCCGGCCACATCCCCTCCGATGTCCAGGTCGATCTGCTCGAAACGTACGACCGCGCGCTCGATCCCGACGATACAACCGGAATCGAAGCGTTCGCCGAGGCGGTCGAACCGTGGCTCCCCGCCGATCCCGACGCCGACTGGACCGTGGTCGCTCGTGCCCCGCGCGTCGTCCGGGCGTTCGAGGATCTCGATCCGAGCGCGCGCGAGGCGGCCCGTGACCCCATCCGCGAGCTCGTCTCCGGGATGGCGATGTTCGTCGAACGCTACGCCGACACCGAGGGAATCCGAATCGAAACCGTCGACGAACTAGAGGAGTACTGCTGGTACGTCGCGGGAACGATCGGGACGCTGATCACGAACCTCCTCGCACGGGACGCCTCCCCGGAACGGACGCGCCAGCTCCGCGAGAACGACCGCTCGTTCGCCCTCCTGCTCCAGCTCGTGAACGTCGCGAAGGACGTCACCGACGACTACCGCGAGGAGAACAACGTCTATCTCCCCGCGACGTGGCTCCGCGAGCACGGCGTCGAGCCGGACGGGGTCTGCGACCCCGAGAACACTTCCGCGGTCGCGAGCGTGATCCGGCGAGTCGCCGACCACGCGTCGGGCTACGTCGACGGCGCGCGAACCTACCTCGAAGCGACGCCCGAAACCCGCGGCAACACGCTCGCGGCGTGGACCGTCCCCTACCTGCTCGCGGTCGGCACCCTCCGCGAACTCGACGAACGCGCCGAGGACGTCGTCCGTGAGGGGGGTGTGAAGATCTCGCGGGCGGAGGTGCTCGCGATCGTCAACCGGTTCTCGGACGGCGTCGACCGTGCCGCGATCGAACGGCTCCGAACACAGATCGCCGCCGCACCCTTCCACCAGCACGCAAAGCGCCAGCAATCGGACTGAGCGCTCACGATCGATTTTGTGCCCGTGGCCGCAACGGTAGACCGACTCGATCCCGTTAAGTGTCGTCCTCGACGGTAGCGATGGCTTCACACCCGATCTGCACCGTGTCGGCGTCGAGATCACTCGTGTGGAGATCGTCGGGCGCGTACCACGCCCACGCGTCCGATCCGGGCTCGTCGTCGCCCGCGGGTTCGATCTCGCGGTGATCCACACGGGCGAAGTAGACGAGATCGATATGCTGGTGACTCACCCGTCCGTCGGGATGTACGTCGACGTCGTAGAGCATCCGATACCGTGGCTGCGGCAGCGCCCGTCCGGCAGGCGCGTCGATGTCCGATACGCTGGCGACGAGATCGGCGTCGAGCCCCGTCTCTTCGCGCACCTCACGGAGTCCCGCCTTGTAGGGGAGTTCGTCGCGGTCGACGTGACCGCCCGGTGGGATCGTGATACCGAGTCGAGGATGGTCGTGGAGCGCCGTCGCCCCGTCGTTGACGACGTACACCGTCGCCGTGAGATGGCGGGTCGTTTCCATGGCCGACGAACACGCCGATCTACATTCATTTTTGGGACACACGGACGAAGGCGAACGTTCGGTCGAGAAACGACGGATCCTGGACCGACTTACGGAGCCTGGACCTGCTCTTCGGCTTCGAGGAGTTCGTGGTACCGATTGCGGATGGTGACTTCGGAGATGTCGGCGACCTCCGAAACAGCGCCCTGGGTGACCTTTTCGTTGGTGAGGAGTGCGGCGGCGTAGANATGGTGACTTCGGAGATGTCGGCGACCTCCGAAACAGCGCCCTGGGTGACCTTTTCGTTGGTGAGGAGTGCGGCGGCGTAGACGGCGGCGGCGGCGAGTCCGACGGGGCTCTTCCCGCTGTGGACGCCCTCTTCTTTGGCGGTGTCGAGGAGCTGTCGCGCGCGGCGTTCGGACTCCTCGGAGAGATCGAGGTCGGAGGCGAAGCGGGGAACGTAGCTCGCGGGGTCGGCGGGCTGGATTTCGAGACCGAGTTCCCGTACCACGTACCGGTACGTCCGGGCGACCTCGCTCTTTTCGACCCGGGAGACGGTAGCGATCTCGTCGAGTGAGCGTGGGGTGCCGGCCTGTCGGGCGGCGGCGTAGAGCGCGGAGGTGNAGGAGATCCTCGTCGAGGGCGCGGCGGTAGATGACGGAAGCAGTTTCGCGGACGGAGTCGGGAAGCCCCAGAGCGGAGGCCATGCGGTCGATTTCGCCGAGGGCCTGTTTGAGGTTGCGTTCCTTCGAATCCCTGGTACGGAAGCGCTCGTTCCAGGTACGGAGGCGCTGCATTTTCTGGCGCTGACGGCTCGACAGACTGTTGCCGTAGGCGTCTTTGTCCTGCCAGCCGATGTTGGTCGAGAGGCCCTTGTCGTGCATCATGTTCGTGGTGGGCGCACCGACTCGCGACTTCTGATCGCGCTCGGCGGAGTCGAAGGCGCGCCACTCGGGGCCACGATCGATCTCGTCGGCCTCAACCACCAGTCCGCAGTCGGTACACACCGTCTCGCCGTGCTCGGTGTCGCTGACCAGNCACTCGGGGCCACGATCGATCTCGTCGGCCTCAACCACCAGTCCGCAGTCGGTACACACCGTCTCGCCGTGCTCGGTGTCGCTGACCAGCCGGCCGCCACACTCCGGGCACACCAGCTCGTCCTCGGGGGCCTCCTCTTCCTGTTCGGTCTCGTTCTCTCGAGTCTCTTCCTCGCGGTTGATTCGGGTCGTTGTGTCGCTCATGATTGAGTTAGTGGGGTCTGAAGCGGTCGGCTGCTGGGGATGGTTCGTGGACGGTCCCAGAACTCGGTGCTTAACCAATCGTTAGTCCGTAAAGGACTTAAATCTGTCGGAGATTGGTGGTTGAGAACGGCCGTCTCAAAGCCTCATGAGGGCGTAATCAGGCACCTCAAAAACCTTGGCATATCGATGGTTTTTGGTGGTCTGATCGGCCCTGAGCGTTCGGGACTCGGGCCGGTTGTGCTACGCTTTCGGATAGTTCGTGCCAGTCTTCGACCGCCGACGCTGACTCATGTTGTTCACGTTCAAAATCGATCGCTACGGCGTTTCGCAGTCAATCCCACGTCACCCATGTGAGAAAGACGATACCGGCGAACTCCAGGGCGCGAAGCGCCAGCATCGCCCGCTGAGCGATGGGTGGGACGAGACTCGCTGTGTTGATCCACACCGTGAGGTCGGGATTGAAGACGAAGAGGTATATCGCTAGTGCGTTCTCCGCGAGGAGCAACACGGCGAACACCAGCAGTCCGAGCGTGTGCTTCGAGCGGAATCGATAGAAGTTCCGTCCCCATACGTACCCGAGGCCGGCGAGGAGGAGTACGTTGAGCACGCTCAATGCGTGCATCGCGTCGATCAGGACGGCCATCTACCTCCTCCTACCCTGTACGGCCGCATATACTCTTTCCCAATTCGTACCATACTCACTCCACCTGTTCGATGATTTCCTCGACGGTGTCCCAGTGGTGGCGCGCTTGATCTGTCGGCAGATAAATCGCGCCGTAGTCGTCGCCGCTGTCCTGCAACACGCCGTTGTCTTCGAGCACGTCGAGGTGATGTCGGACGGTTTTGTAGTCGAGTTCGAGGTCTTCGGCGAGCTGGTTCGCGTTTCGCGGTCGCTCGTCGAGGGCCCGGAGGATACGCACGCGGTTCGTGCCGCCGCGAGTACCCGTCAGCACGTACCACAGGACGGCCTCCATCGAGCGAAACTGACACACCCACCCCTTGTAAGCGCACCGACCGCGCACCGCGTTTCACACGGTGAACAGGTCATCCTCTGTGGGCACCGCGAACAGCCCGATCCGTGCACCCGCATCGAGCCACGCATGTCCGTACGAAAACGCCGCGAGCGCGTTCACTGGGTCGTCTGTTTCGCGGAAGTGCCGGCCGTCGTCGAGGTAGGACTGTGCCATCTCGCGGTACTCGGTCGCGGATTCGGCCAGTGGAGTTCCGTCCGGCGGCACGACGCTTGCCGCATCGAGTGCGTCGGCGAGCAGCCGTTCGTAGCGATCGGTCTTCTCGTCGAGATCGGCGGACATACCGACGGAAGCGGCGGCCGTGACCTAAGCGCTTCCGTCGCCGATCACCGCTTTCCCTCGAACGGGTATCAATCGCTCTCCTTCCACTCCCCGCGCTCGACCGTCCCGAACTCGCCCTTGGAGTGACGTTCGCGCGGCCAGAACGCGATCGCGACGACGATGGCGTAGAACGTTCCCACGATACCAAACACGACGAACCCCGGCACCGATCCCACTCTAGCCGCTTCGATCACCGGTCGAGTCGAGAAGGCCGTGAGTTTGAACAGCCACGCGGCGAGCATGAGGAGCAAGAACGGAAGATAGATGCGACGGAGCCGACGCGCGAGTGCTTCGGTGTAGGGCGTTTTGATCGTCGGATTCCGGTAGTCCTCGCTGAGTTCGCGTCGCCAGTTGCGGTGCTCGACGCCTTGGGAGGGATCGAGCGTGTTCGCGAAGAGGTTCTCCTGTAGCAGCCGTGCCCGGGCTCGATACACGTCGTAGGCCTGGTAGCGCCGTGCTTCGATCGCCAGGAACATCGTGATTACCACCATCCCGGTGAGGAGGATCACGTGATTGCCCTCGGTCGAGAAGGCGTACACCAGAACAGCGGCAATGATCGTCACAGCCCAGTTGATCGTCTCGTCGAGACGACCGCGCCACGTCGTGACCACGCTCATCTCGCCGCGATAGAAGTGTGCCACGACTGACCCCAGCCCCGTGCTCTTCGAGACCATCTCGCGCCCGATCTCGCGTTCCTCACGCTCCTCCGGATCGAACTCGTCCCAGTCTCTGTCACTTTCTCCCATGATTGTCGGAGATTCGCTGTGCGTTCGTAAAACCACGCCGCCTGCGTGCACGCGGGAGCACAACTTAGTTACCCGCCGGTCGCCAATCACGAACCATGACCGAGAACCCGGAGCCGGAGCACCACCGACTCGTCGTCGCAGGGTCGGGGATCGCGGGACTGACGGCGGCGATCTACGCCGCGCGCTCGAACAACGAGCCCCTCGTGCTCGAAGGGCGCGAACCGGGGGGCCAGCTTACCTTGACGACCGACGTCGCTAACTACCCGGGCTTTCCCGAGGGGATCGGTGGCCCCGAGCTGGTGAACGACATGCAGGCCCAGGCCGAGCGTTTCGGCGCGGAGATCCGTCACGGCGTGATCGAGCACGTCGACGATTCGGACCGCCCCTTCGAGATCGAACTCGCCGACGGCACGCGCCTCACCGCCGACGCCGTGATCGCCGCGAGCGGCGCGAGCGCGCGGACCCTTGGAATTCCGGGCGAGGACGAGCTGATGGGCTACGGTGTCTCGACGTGTGCGACCTGCGACGGAGCCTTCTTCCGCGACGAGGAGATGATCGTGGTCGGTGGCGGCGACGCCGCGATGGAGGAGGCCACCTTCCTCACGAAGTTCGCCTCCAAAGTGTACGTGATCCACCGCCGCGAGGCGTTCCGGGCGGAGGACTACTGGATCGACCGGCTCGAAGAGCACGTCGAGGCCGGCGATATCGAGGTCGTCCGAAACGCTGAACTCACCGAGATCCGTGGCTCACCCGACGGGGGCATCGAGGGTGCGTCGCTCGTTCGTCATCCCGAGGGTCACCCCACGGAGCGACTCGACGACTCCGAGACCGAGCGCTTCGAAATGGACGTCGGTGCGGTCTTCCTCGCCATCGGCCACACGCCGAACACCGACTATCTCGAAGATACGGGGGTCGAAATGGACGACGCAGGCTACCTCGACACCCGGGGTGGCGCTGGCGGCGGTCAGACCAGAACCGGAGTGCCGGGGATCTTCGGCGCGGGCGACGTCGTCGACTACCACTACCAGCAGGCCGTGACCGCTGGCGGGATGGGCTGTAAGGCCGCGATCGACGCCGACGACTACCTCGAAACCCTCGACGAGGAGCCCGCGACCGACGCCGAGGCGGCGCTCGCCGAATCCGACGACTGATTCTCAGAGGTAGTCGAAAGCACCGTCGCCGACGTCGAACGCGGCGCGGTCGTGAGACCACTCGAAGGTGGCCGGATCGTCGAGCTCCTCGAAGTAGCGCACGATCTCCGTGCCGACGTCCTCACCGTAGAGGCGTGGCCCCGACCCGAGGCGGTCGCGGGTGGTGTCGTCGGTGAACGCGTACTCGACGAGCGTGGCCATCGATTCGCCGGACACGGGCGGGACCAGCAGGTTCGTGTTGGCGTCCATCACCGTCTCGGGGCGGTCGGTGTTGAACCGGGCGGTGAGACACCGCGTCTCCCGGATGTGGTTGAGTTCCTCCTGGACGCTGCCGGAGTCGGTGAGCGCCGCGAAACACTGCCCGGAGCGGAAGAACTCGTAGACGTGGGCGTGCTTCTTCCAGAGACCAGTGAAGAGGAAGTTGTCGTTGTCGGCGGCGAGGCGTTCGAGGGTCTCGCGGAGCCCGTACTCGTCGAGCGCGGTGCCTGTCGCGTGCAGTTCCACGAAGTTGACGTTGTAGCCCGCTTCCACCAGGCGGATCACACAGTCCACGATCGCGCGGAACCGATCGGGGAGGAGGTTCGCGCGGCGGTGGATGTCAACTCGGATCCAGTCGTCGCGCTCTTCCAGTTCGGGGTAGACGTCGAAGACCGACTCCCCGCCTCCAGTATCGGCCTTTAGCTCGATGGCATCCACGACCGAATTTCCGACCACCGGGATGCGTTCCTCGTCGCCGACAGCAGCAGGATACCCCTCGCGCACGAGGTGGTCGCGGTTCAGCTCGACCGGTGCGAGGTGGTAGAGACAGGCCGCCGAGCCGACGAACGTGTCGTACTGCTCGGGGAACGGCTCGGCACGATCGAGGGACCACTCGCCCCCCATTGATCGCGGACGAACGCGGCGGCGTCCACATCGTTGCCGGCGTAGGCGTCGAACGACGGAGCCATCCCCCGCAGCCCCGCCTCGTTGTGGGCGGCGTACTGGTTGGTGGCGAACGCCCACGCCTGGGGGACGATGCCGGCGGCGTGCGTATCGCCGTGAACGAGAGGGAGCACCGTCGTCTCGGGGTAGTGTTCGTCGAGATGGGCGGCGATGTCGGCGACCCGAGTCGTGACCTGGGCCGTCTTCTCCGAGAGGCCGCCGCGCACGCCGAGATCCACCGCGATCGCGTCGTCGATGCCGTACTCCACGAGGCCGTGTCCGAGGACGTCGTCGTAGTGTTGCCCGGTGTGAAGGGCGAAACACGGGAACCCGCGGTCACGGGCGGCGGCGACGACGGGTGCCTGCTTGTAGAAGTCGGGTTTGGTCGCCGTCACCACCGCGAGGGCGAGATCGGCGTCACCCCCGTCGAGTGCTGCATCGAGTCGATCCTCGTGGATCCGAAGACCAGCCATTCCGTGGCCGTTTCCGCGTCGCCAGCTTATAGGCTTCTCTTCGATCCCGACGGCTCCATCGCCGCTTTCGGCTGCGGACGCGGGTGGAACGCTCACCCCTCGACGGCGTAGGAGAGAACGACGCCGTCGTCGAGTCGTTCGACGTCGGCCAGTGTGAGTTCGGGGAACGCCTCGACGAACCCCTCGCCGTCGGCGAGCGTCGGTGCGTCGCGCCCGCCGATGATAAGCGAGCCGACGTACACCGAGAGATCGTCGACCACGCCCGCCGTGAACGCCGAAAAGAGGAGTTCGCCACCGCCCTCGATCAGCAGTCGGTCGATACCTTCCGATTCGAGTTCGTCGAGTCCCGCGGCGAGATCGACGCGCTCCGTGCCGGCCTCGACGAGGTGTGCGCCAGCATCGCGGAGCGCGGCACGTCGGTCGTCGGGGGCGTCCTCGCCCACTAGAAGATGGGTCTCAGCCGCGTCGTCAAGCACGCGGGCGTCGGTCGGCGTTCTCGCACGGGTGTCGATCACCACCCGTGCGGGGTGCTCGGGATCGCCGCGCTCGCGCCGCTCGGCACGCAGGTCGGGGTCCTCGACGGTGAGGTGGGGATCGTCGGCGAGAACGGTGCCGATCCCGACGGCGACCCCGTCGCAGTCCGCTCGAATCGCGTCGACCCGCGCGAAGTCCTTGGGACCGCTGATCCGCACCCGGTCGCGCCGGCGCGAGGAGAGTTTACCGTCGGCGCTCATCGCCGCATTGACCACGACGTTCATGACGGGCCTCCCCGTTGCTCGGGAAAGCCGCTTTCGGTGGGATGACGGATGCGGTGCGGCCGGGAAGCGCTGCGGCTGGGCCACAGACTTTTGCGCTATCCCGTCGTCGCGTGCGTATGGACTCCGACGTGGTCCACACCGACGACGTCCCGGTAACCGACCTTGCCGAGATCGACGAGATCCCGCCCGACCTCGACATCCGCTCGATCGACGACGCCCTCGGCACCGAGAAAACGAACTGCAAGCTCTGGTACTTCGATCCCGGCGAGGAGATCACCTATCACGCCCACTCCGAACAGGAGGAGCTCTACTACATCATCGAGGGAGAGTTCTCGCTCAAGCTCGGTCGGTCGGGCGAGGAGGAGTATCACGAGGTCGGCCCGGGAACCTTCTACGCCGCGGGTCCCGAGGTCGGCCACGGCCACCGGTATCTCGGCGACGACCAGGGGATCGTCCTCGCGATCGGCGCGCCGGCGGTCGAGGACCCCGGACTCGACCCACACGAGATCGACTGACGATCCTCGACGGCCGCCCGACACCACCGCGCTACTCGGTGTCGATCCTGGCACCCGGTGCGTTCCGGCGGACGCTCCGCAGTCCCTTCAGTGCGTTCTGCTTCGAGGCGTACCCCTCGCCGCCGTCCGCGATCACGTTGCCGTTGCGGTGGACGAGCCGCCACCGCCACTCGTCGGCCCGATCACGGAAGACCTCGAACCGCGCGAGGCTCTCCGCTGCCGTCTCCTCACCGGTCACCGGCGGCGCGTCGGCCGTCTCGCCAGCACTGTCGCCCTCGTGCTGTACGACGCTTTCCTCGCTTGCGGGTTCCGACCACTCGATCTCGACTTCGAACTCCACGTCCGATCCCTCGTCGGTTCGCTCGCGTTCGAGTTCGATCTCGATCGTCGACTGGTCGGGCGGTCGCACGGTCACCGATCGGCCGTTGTCGGCGAGCGTCACCGTCCCGCCGTCGAACTGATCGGCCAGTGATCGGAATATCGCGGCGATTTCGGCGCGGTCGCGGGTTCGCTCGGTCTCGAAGAGAGTCTCCTCGGCCATACCCCTCCGTTCGCTGGGCGAACATATGAATGCGACTCCCCTCCTCATCTCCGCCGACGAAGTGGTCCGTCGGTCAGGCCGCGTAGGTGGTGTCGAGGTATTCGACGATCCGCTCCGACTCGGCCATCGTGATCCCGCGCTCGTCGTCGACGAGCACCGGGACCGCACGCTGGCCCGACACCCGCTTGACCTCGTCGCGCTTCGAGTGGAGACCCTCGGTCCAGACGCTCTCGAACTCGATGTCGAGTTCGTCGAGTCGATCGACAACGAGCTCGCAGTACGGACACCCTTCGAGCCGGTAGAGCGTGAGGCTCATACTCGAACACGGAGCGCCACGGGCAAAAGCGTGTTCCGCCGGAGGGACCGCGCATCCGTGCCGACTCTTGCCGTCCACACGCCCCAGCCTTGCCGACCGGAGACTTTTCGCCCACGGCGGTCGATATCGGGGTATGCCACCGAGCGAAGGCGAGCACGCGCCGGATTTCGAAGCGCTGCTGTGTGACGGCGAGACTTTTCGGCCGCGACGGCTCGCCGACGTACTCGACGGCGGCTGTGTGGTCGTCTTCTACGGGTTCTCGTTCAGCGCCATCGCGGAGAACTGGTGGAAGCGCTACGATCGCGCTGGATGGGACGACTTCGACGTCCCAGTGGTCGGCGTGAGTCGCGACGGGCCGTACGCCCAGAACGCCTTCCTCCGTGACCTCGACAGCCCGTTCCGCCTGTTCAGCGACGTCGAGGGCACCGCCGCCGATGCGTACGACCTGCTGACTGAACGCGACGGGATGGATTCGACTCGGACCGCGCGCCGCTCCGTCTTCGTTCTCGACGCCGAGCGACAGGTCGTCGATCGCTGGCTCGCCGACGACTGGATCTCGCCGGTGCCTCGCGAGAAGATCGAGGCCGCGATCGCCGAGCGGACACGGTAACGTTCGGGAAAACCGGATACTACCGACGCGTTCAGTCGTTCGTTTCTGCCTCGGCAGGCAGCAGCTCCGAGAGCTCGGAATGCTCGGAGAGGAGCGTCGACTCGTCGCGGTAGTCCGCGTACACGTCCTCGGCCCACTCGCGGGCAGCCGGGGAGGCGGTGTCGATGTACGTCTTCAGGAGTCCGGTTTCGTCGTCGTAGAGTCCGATCCCGATCCGGTCGTCACACAGCGTGAGTCCGAACGGGAGATCGTCGTGGACTCGTAGCGTGAGATTACCGCTCTCGAAGGCCTCGCGGGCGCGATCCGGGTTCGATCTGAGGAGCGATTCGACGACGCCGGGGAGGAAGATCGCGTCGGTCTCCATTCCATCGACGATGCGTGCGTGAAGCCCGTCGAGATGGAGCGGGTTGATCGCGGTCGGATCGACCCCGCGAAGCCGCTCGGAATCTTCGACTAGCGACATGAACCGACGCACTCCTCTGTACGGATCACCCGGCTCGGCGGTTGTCACGGTCGCGTTGCCGAACGCCTCGCGGACGAACGTCGGATCAGCGTCCGAAACGATCTCGAACACGGGTTCGACCCGCTGTGCCGTCTCGACAGTCTCTCGAAATTCGGCGACGCTCTCGGCGATGACCGCTCCCATCGGCGTCAGCGATAGCTCTCCTGCCGATCGTTCGACGAGTCCCTGGTCCTCGAACGTTCGTGTGAATCGGTGAGCCGTCGGCCGGGATACCCCCAGACGTTCCTGGAGCTCCCGTCGGTCCAGCGCCCCGTCGCGCAGTACCGCAAGCGCCGACGCCCGTCTGGCGAGTTCGACCAACTCATCGGACATCGGTTATCGTGGCATATGCAGCCACAACACTTAAATTTCTACCAAAGATCCCGAAACGGACCTGTTCAGCGAGGATGTTCGGTTCGCTGTCGCGACGGAGCACCGATGGAAACGAGATCCCGTTCGTCTCCGTGAGGACGATCGATGACAACAGTCCGTCGGCAACCACTCCTGCAGTAACTGATCGCCGTTCAGACGATGAACCGTGTTCGGGCCGTGAACAGTGCTCGTTGAGTGATTATAACCGGTTTCCTCCCCTCGATCAACAGTGTCGTCGTGTGATGAAGTGCCACGCGGGGCGATTCCGCCCGGACAGAACCGACCATACCGAAAACGGAGACGACTCATGGCAAGCAACACCCAAGACATCGACACCGAAAGCGAAACCGCGATCACAACCGGGGAAACCGAATCAGGACTCGACGAGAACGTGGCCGGGGCGCTGTCGTATCTGTTCGGTCTCGTCTCGGGACTGATCTTTTACTTGATCGAGCAGGACAACCCCTTCGTTCGCTTCCACGCAGCCCAGAGCATGGTACTCTCTGGACTGTTGTTCGTGGTGTACGTCGCGTTGAGCATCGTCGGAACGGTCGTTTCGAGCGTTCTGTTCACGAGCACGAGCACCTTCTTCGTCGGGAGCATCATTTCGCTGGTGATCGGGTTGATCTGGCTGGTACTCACGCTCGGCACGTTCGCGCTCTGGGTCTACCTGATGGTTCGCGCCTATCAGGGCAAGACCCAACGGGTGCCGATCGCGGCGGGCATCGCGGACAACCTCGTCTGAGACCGATGTGACCGCGCATGACGAACGACTCCGATCGCTCACACGGTCACGCGCTGCCGACAGACGGTTCGAACGAACCACAGCAACCGGTCGGAACCATCCGGAACCCATCCGAGCAGATCCGGTGGCGCGTCGGGACTGACGGCGGACTCACTGACAACGGCGGCACGAACGACATGCCGGAGATGGCCACGTACACTGACGCGGAGCTCGGGTACAGCGTCGAGTACCCCGCCGGTTGGTCGGCAGACCCCGACCCGGACGGGGGAGTGACCTTCACGGACCCCAACTCGACAGCAGCGGGCGCGGTCGTGTTCGTCGACGAAAGCGTCGAAAGCAGCCCGTCGGCGTACGCCGCCCGCTTCCGGGAGACGCTCGCCACGGACGAACACGTCCACGCCCTCGAACGTCTCGATCGACGGACGGTGTGGCTCCCCAGCGGCCACCGTGGGCGGGTCGTCGAGTATGCGTACGTCGGCGACGTTCCCGACGACCGCTGGCGGCTGACGTACCTCTTCGTCGTCGCCGGGACGACCGGATACACTGTCGGCGTCGACTGGGCCGCCGACACCAGGTTCGAGGCGGTCGCGCGGACCATCGTCGAATCGTTCAGACTCATCACGAACAGCGCGGAGTGACTACGACGATACCGAAACTATGACACAGAAACCATGACGCAGAACCGATCCACAGACACGAGCGGAACGAACCGGCGGACGAATCGAGACGATCCGGAAATGGAGGCGCAACGATGACGACACGGACCGTGCTTGCGATTGCGATGTGTGCGACCGTCGTTCTCGCGGGCTGTGCCGGTCTCGGTGGTGGTGGCGATAATGGGACCACAGCATCCGGAGCGGCCACGACCGAGGCGACAGCGATCGCCGAAGCGGACACCACGGCAGCCGGTGGCGAGGAAACGACGACAGCCGAGGACACAGCCACCACCGCAGCCGAAGATGAAGGGACAACCACGGCTGCAGCCGCTACGGCGACGACTGCTGGAACGATGATGGGCGACGACACCACGATGGCGACGACGACCGCGATGCCAACCGCCGGTGAAAGCCCCACAATCACCACCGGCGACGTGGCCGGGAGCGAGGCCTTTCGCTTCCTCGCGTTCGAACAGCCGGGAACGTACACTTACGAGGTGACGACGGGCGGATCAGATGGTCAGGAGCAAAGCGGCGAGTACGTGATCGATGTCGTGCAAGCATCCGATGACCAGTACGAGGTGCAGGTATCGTTCTCGATGGGTGAGATGTCGAACCAGCAAACGTTCACCGGCACTCGCCAAGCGGTCCAACAGCAGATGCTGAGCAGCCAGGCCGGTGCCTTCCTTGCGCCACTCACGACGATGACAGGGTTCTACGGTGGTCGTCCGCTTCAGGTCGGCCAGAGCTGGTCGTCCTCGTCCCAGCAGGGAACGGTGGGCTTCGAGGTCACGGGCGAGGACTCCTACGCCGGCGTCGACTGTTTCGTCTCGCAGGCCAGTTTGAACGGCACCACCGTTCACGAAGCGTGCGTCTCGCCCGATAGGGGGCTGGCTCCCTACACCGTCTACTACGACGAGAGTGGCACCCTCACCTTCGAGATGGAGCTCACCAGCTACGAAGCCGGGTGAAGACAGCGGGAGCGACTATCCACTCGCTTTCCACCGACTTGCCGACGGAATCGGGAGTGACCAACCCGCTCGTGGTCGACGCCGACAATCGCCCGATCACCCCGAACCACGGCGAAGCGTTATCCTCACGCCGGGAGACGCACCGACATGCGACTCGACGGCGTTCGCGTGCTCGATCTCACGCGCTACCTCCCCGGTCCGTACGCCACCCAGCTCCTCGCCGACGCCGGCGCGGACGTGCTGAAAATCGAGGACACGGACGGCGGTGATCCGGTTCGCGGGATGGCGCTCACCGACGCCGACGGAACCCTCTTCGACGCCGTGAACCACGGCAAACGAAGCGTCGCGCTCAATCTCAAGTCCGATGCGGGCCGCGAGGCGTTCTTCGCGCTCGCCGCCGACGCCGACGTGCTGATCGAGGGGTTCCGCCCCGGCGTGACCGGCCGCCTCGGGATCGACGACGATTCCGTGCGCGAGCACAGCCCCGAGATCGTCTACTGTTCGCTGTCGGGCTACGGCGCGACCGGGCCCCGGCGAGCACGCGCCGGTCACGACCTGAACTACGCCGCGTTCTCGGGTTTGCTCGACATGACGAGGCACGGTCCCGACTCGCGACCGTCGATCCCCGGCGTCCCCGTGGCCGACATGGCTGGCGGCCTCTTCGCGGCGTTTTCGATCGTCGGCGCGCTCTACTCACGCGAACTCGGCAACACCGGTGGCGAGTACATCGACGTCGCCATGACCGACGTGTTGCTCTCGTTCTCACAGGCGATCGCGCCCGACGCGTTCGCGGATCGAACGCCCAGTCCACGGCCCGGCGAGACCGCGCTGACCGGCGCGCTGCCGTGGTACGACGTCTACGAAACCGCCGACGGTGGCTACGTGACTCTCGCGGCGCTCGAACCCGCGTTCTGGCAGGCCTTCTGCGAGACAGTCGACCGGGAGGACCTCGTCGACAGTCACGGAAGCACCGACCCGGCGATCCGCAAAGCGCTGCGCGAGGACCTGTCAGATGTGTTCGCCACCAGGACCCGTGCGGAGTGGGACGAACAGTTCGAGGGTGTCGATGCGACTGTCGAGCCCGTCCGCACCCTCTCGGAAGCGATCGATCACCCACAGACCGCCGCCCGTGACGTGATCGAACGATCCGCAGACGCACCGCCACGGATCGGATTTCCGGTACAGTCGTCCGACCACGCCGACGCCGCCGAACGAGTGCCTGAGCACGGCGAGCACACTGCCGCGGTGCTCCGCGAGGCTGGCTACGACGATACCGACCTCGAACGCCTTCGCGAGACTGGGGCCGCAGGATTCGGCAACTGATCAGGGACCATCCGAACCGGGTCCACGACGGTCGATCAGAACCGACCGATCGAGATCGTCGAAGCTCGTGTGTCCCGAAAGCGCGAGCGTCAGGTCGAGATCCGCGAGGAAATCGTCGAGAACGCTCCCGACGCCCGCCTCGCCGTCGATCGCGAGGCCGTAAGCGTAGGGCCGTCCGAGCAGGACGCTATCGGCCCCGAGCGCGATCGCCTTCACGACGTCTGCGCCGCCCCGGATGCCGCTGTCGAACAGCACGGGAACGTCGACGGCCTCAACTACGCCGGAGAGCGCCGCGAGCGCGCCGATCGCGCCGTCGACCTGGCGGCCGCCGTGGTTCGAGACGATCACGCCGTCCGCACCGCACTCGACCGCACGCTCGGCGTCCTCGGGGTGGAGCACGCCCTTGACGACGAGTGGCAGGTCGGTCTCCTCGCGGAGCGCGGCGAGGTCCTCCCACGTCAGCGACGGATCGCCGAAGATATCGATGAACTCCATCACTGCCGAGCCCTCGTTCTCCTCCGGTGGGACGTCGAGGCGGTCGCGGAAGGCCGGGTCCGAGAAGTAGTTCGCCACGCCCTCGCCGTCGAGGAAGGGGAGGTAGCCTTGCTCGATGTCGCGCTCGCGCCAGCCCAGCAGTGGGGTATCGAGCGTGACCACGATCCCGTCGTAGCCCGCTTTTTCGGCTCGGTCGATGAAGCTGTGAGCGATGTCTGGATCGGCCGACCAGTAGAGCTGGAACCACTTCGGCGTCTCGCCGAGTTCGTCGGCGACCTCCTCCATCGTATAGGACGACGCCGAGCTCAGCACCATCGGCACGTCGCGGTCGGCGGCGGCCCGCGCGACCGCGAGCTCGCCCTCGTCGTGGACGATCGAGAGCACGCCGAGCGGGGCCAGCAGGAGCGGAACTTCCAGCTCTTGATCGAGGAGGTCGACCCGGAGGTCGCGCTCGGCGACGTCTCTGAGCATCCGGGGGACGATCCGCCAGTCGTCGAACGCGCGGCGGTTCTCCGCGACCGTGCTCTCCGTGCCGGCCCCGCCGGCGACGTAGGCCGCGGCCTCCTCGCTCAGCGCTTCCTTGCCTTTGCGTTCGAGGTCGGCGTACCGAACCGGATGGTCGGGCGGGTCGTCGGCGAGCATTCCCGACGCGTAGACGTCGCGCTGGCGGTTTTCACCATAGGGTTCCGACGATTCCGATGGTTCGTCCGTCATCGTCTCCCATGCGCCCGGCCGACGGAAGTAGGTTTACCCGTCTGGCTGCCACTCCTCGGCTTCGACGCCGACGAGAGCGAGCACGTCCCGGGGATCGTCGATCCGGTGGTCCACGACGGGATCGTCGGGCTCGGCGTCGGCCGCGCTCCCGCCGAACGCTGCAGTGTGAATCCCGGCTCGCGACGCGCCCACCATGTCGTTCTCGTAGCGATCGCCGACCATCAGCGTCCGCGCGGGCTCGACATCCGCCTTTTCGAGGGCGGTCGCGAACATCGCCCGATCGGGCTTGGTGTGACCGACCTCTTCCGAGGTCGTCACCGCATCGAGGTGAGCCACGACGTCGAACTGTGCCAGCAGGCGCTCGGCCTCCCAGGTGTCGATGTCGCTGACGATTCCCTGGTGGACCCGTCCGTCGAGGGCGCGGATCGTTTCAACTGTCTCACTCACGGGTTCAAGCTGCTCGCGGGTCGCGCGCTCGAACGCCAGCAGCCAGTCGTCCTCGGCCACCTCGTGATTGACCATCGCCGCGACGGCGCGCTCGTAGCCCGCCCGCGCGCTCCGGAACACGTTGCCGTCACGTTCGCGGAAGTGGGTACCGAGCTCGTCGCGCCAGGTGTCGAGCGCCTGCTCTTCGTCGAGATCGTACTCGTCGGCGAGCGCCCCGACGAACGCGCGGTGGCCCGCTCGAACCGAGCCGAGATCGAGGAGTACGCCGCCGATGTCCCAGAACACCGCATCGTACTGTGATTCGTCCATATCTTGTCTGGAACTGCTTTTTCACGCTCTGCTCAAGTCCTTTGGCAGACTCGTTTGTGATCTTGGCTCCCGAACTGATGACTCAATCATAAAAATCTAGTATCGTCGACTCATCTGAGACGAATCACGATACAACTGAGAACCGCAAGCCACGTCCTCCCCAGCCGATTCCCTCACTCGCTGCGCTCGTTCCACTCGCTTTGCTCATCCACCGTCAGAGCTTCGCTCTGACGAGCCTGTGCTCGCTCCGCTCGCACAGACCTCGCACGAGTCGCGCGTCTTCGACGCGCTCCCGCGCGCCACCGCCGAGAAAAACGAAATCTCGACCAACATAACACGGCCCGCGCCGGGATTTATTATCGTCCCGCCCGATTTGCCCGACGCGATGACAACAACCACACCGAGGTGGATGCAGTGACGACCGACCAGTTCAGCGTCGACGGCGACACCGCGATCGTCACGGGTGCGTCGAGCGGGATCGGACGGACGATCGCCGAGCGGTTCGCCGCCGACGGCGCGGACGTCGTGATCTGCTCGCGCGAGCAGGACAACGTCGATCCGGTCGCCGAGGGGATCAACGACGCCGACGGGGGCCGCGCGGTCGCGGTCGAGTGCGACGTGCGCGACCGCGAGTCGGTCGAGGCGCTGGTCGACGCCACAGTCGGGGAGTTCGACGGGCTCGACACGCTGGTGAGCAACGCGGGCGCGAGCTTCATGGCGAACTTCGAGGAGATCTCCGAGAACGGCTGGAAGACCATCGTGGACATCAATCTCCACGGGACCTACCACTGCGCCCAGGCCGCAGGCGAAGTGATGCGCGAGGACGACGGCGGCACGATCGTCAACTTCGCGAGCGTCGCGGGCCAGCTCGGCGCGCCCTACATGAGCCACTACGCCGCCGCGAAGGCGGGAATCGTCAACCTCACGTCGACGCTCGGATTCGAGTGGGCCGACGACGGCGTTCGGGTCAACTGCATCGCGCCAGGCTTCGTCGCCACGCCAGGCGTCGCCAGCCAGATGGGCGTCACCGCCGACGAGATCGATCGGAACGACGTCGACCGCCGGATCGGCACGAGCGAGGAGATCGCCGATATCACGCAGTTCCTCGCGAGCCCCGCCTCATCGTACATCGTGGGCGAGACGCTCACCGCACGCGGTGTGCCGGACATCATGGAGTCCACCCCCGAGGCATGACCGACGCCGCCGCGGACCGCGAGGTGTTCTTGCCGGTGGCGGCCCAGCCGAGCGTCGACGCGCTCTGTGAGCAAGCCGTCCGGGCCGAGGAACGAGGCTACGACCGCGCGTGGCTCCCCGAAACGTGGGGTCGGGACGCCGTGACAGTACTAACGAGCATCGCCCACCGGACCGACGAGATCGGGATCGGGACCTCGATCGCCCCGATCTACTCGCGTTCGCCCGCGCTGCTCGGCCAGACCGCCGCCACGCTCCAGGAGGTCTCAGGGGGGCGGTTCCGGCTCGGGCTCGGCCCGTCAGGTCCCGCAGTAATCGAGAACTGGCACGGCGTTGACTACGGCAACCCGCTCCGGTGCACGCGCGAGACGGTCGAGATCGTGAAGCAGGTCCTCTCGGGCGAACCCGTCGAGTACGACGGCGAGTACTTCGATCTCTCGGGCTTTCGCCTGCGGTGTGAGCCACCCTCGCCGCCGCCCGCGGTCGATGCGGCCGGGATGGGGCCCAAGGCCGTGGAGCTCGCCGGCCGGTTCGCCGACGGCTGGCACGCGCTGATGGTCACCAGAGAGGGCGTCCGCGATCGCCTGGCGGACCTCGAACGCGGGGCCGACCTCGCCGACCGAGATCCCGACGACGTGCGAACGACACTCTCGCTGACCTGCGCGGCGCTCGACGACCGCGAACGCGCCCGCGAGTCCGTCCGCCAGCACGTCGCCTTCTACGTTGGCGGGATGGGAACGTTCTACCGCGACAGCCTCTCCCGTGTCGGCCACGAGGAAACCGCCAACGAAATCTACGACAACTGGCAGGACGACGACCGCGCGGCGGCGCTCGCGGCTATCGACGACGACCTGCTCGATTCGCTCGCGGTCGCCGGGACGCCCGCGGAAGCCCGCGAGCGCTTCGAGAAATTCGCCACGATCGACGGCGTCGACGCGGTGTCCGTCTCGTTCCCGCGGGACGCGACGAGGGAGGAAATCGACGCGACCATCGAAACGCTCGCTCCCTGACACTCTCCCACGGTCGCATCGACTCGCACCGAGGGCGCATTTTCACGCCGGAACGAACGCCACATTCCGCACCGATCGGGACCGCGGGAACGGGCTGGATCTGTGCACGCCCGTCGGTGTGAATCGCCCACAATCGCCCCAATCGAGGTGTCTCTGTCCTGATTTTTCTTTCCGAGATCGTGGGGTTTACCCGTGCAACTGCGTTCATGCCGAGCACTGTTCGTGAGCGATCATCGACTGACATCGTCGACCGAACGGAATCGGTTGTGGCATCGAATCTATCGGAATCGTTTGCAATCGTGGCGGCGGGACGATCCCGGCCAGCGTTACCGACCGCTCCTTACCGACCGTGCGATGGCACAGTTCCATCTCTAACGATGGGAGTGTGGCACGTACTCGGCCTCGACGAGGCCGATTGGGGCGAAACCGGGCTGTTCTTCGTGACGATCGGGGTGTTGGTGGCGCTCGTAACTGTGGGCCTCGTGAACCCGTCGCTGTTGACCAGCACGCTGAACGGCGCGTACGACTGGGTGTTGCACAACTTCGGGTGGTGGTTCATGCTGCTCGGCGGCGTCATGATCGTCTTCGGCCTGTTCATGACGTTCTCGCGGTACGGCAAGATCCGCATCGGCGGCGAGGACGCCGAACCCGAGTTCGGACTCTACTCGTGGATCGCGATGGTGTTCACCGTGGGCTTTGGCAGCTCTATCGTCGTCTGGGGCGTCGGCGAGCCGGTCCAGATCGTGAACAACCCGCCGCCGCAGCCGTTCCCGGTCGGCGGAGCCGCGCTCAAACCGCTCGCGCTCGCGTTCATGTTTCTCCACGAGTCGTTCCCGGGGATGGCGATGTGGTACATCCCCGTGACGCTCTCCTTCGCCCTGATGATCTACACCCAGTCGGTCTCGGAGTACAAGCTCAGTTCGATGCTCGACGTGGTGTTCGATCGAGAGGAGCACGGCTGGCTCTACTGGCTCGTCGATCTCTCGGCGCTCGTGGCGATGGTCGGCGGCATCGCCACGTCGCTCGGTTTCACCGCCCAACAGCTCGCGACGATCCTCGATACCGTCTATGGGTTGCAGGCGACGACTCTGACCTACGGGCTGTTCGCTCTCATCGGGCTGGTCTTCCTCGGCGATGTCTGGCTCGGCCTCCGCAGCGGGATCCAGAACGCGGCCCGGCTGACGATGGTGTTCATGGCGCTCGCGGCCGCAATGCTCCTGGTCGTCGGCCCGACGCTGTTCACCCTCAACCTCACGCTCGATGCGACGGGAATCTGGCTCAACAACCTCCCGCGGCTGATGTTTTACGCCGCACCGACCAGCGGCGGGAGCTGGCCACAGCAGTGGACGAGCTTCTGGTGGGCGTGGTGGGTCGCGTGGGGGCTGTTCGTCGGGAGCTTCGTCGCCCGCGTCTCGAAGGGTCGCACCATCCGCGAGACGTTCGTCGCACTGGTCGTCGTTCCTTCGGGGCTGGTCTGGGCCCAACACGGTATCATCGGTGGCTGGGTGCTCTCACCGGAGTACTTCGGTCCCGTCAGCGACGCCCTCGCCGCGAACGACATCCCGGCGGCCGTCGCCACCGCCATCAGTATCACGCCGTACGGCAACGTGCTCGGCGTCCTGCTCGTGCTCGTGATGGTGGGGTACATCCTCACGACGCTCGATTCGGCGGTGTTCATGCTGTCGGCGATCACGCTCGGTGACGAGAACCCGAACGCGCGCAACCGGGCGTGGTGGGGCGTGTTGCTCGCCTTCCTCGGCGTCATGACGCTTCGACTCCCGGCGTTCAGCGCGATGCAGTCGTTCTCGCCAGTGATGGCGCTGCCGTTCACGCTGTACTTCCTCGTCTTGGTGTACGGGAGCTACATCACCGCGCGGGACTACTACCGCGAAGAGCTCGCCATGCCCGACGAGGAACCGTTCTTCAGTTTCACCACCCGAACGGAGTCCACGACCGGGGACGAACCGACCGGCGGCGATGGCTATACTACCGACGGCGGCGTGGGAACAGAAAACGACGACTGATCGACGCGCTGACGGCGGCTTCGATCGTCAGGCGATCTTCTCGGTGAACTTCTCGCGGACCTTCTCGATTTTCGGCTGGGCGTGGAACGAACAGTAGGCGTCGTCGGGGTTCTTCTCGTAGTAGTTCTGGTGTTCCTCGCTCGCTTCGTAGAACACCTCCAGTGATTCGATCTCGGTCACGACCGGATCGTCGTACCCGCCCTCGGCGTCGAGCGCGTCGATGTACGTCTCGGCCGTTTCGTGCTGTCCTTCGTCGTGGGTGAAGATCGCCGATCGGTACTGGGTGCCGACGTCCGGGCCCTGCCGATTCAGCTGTGTCGGGTCGTGGACGGTGAAGAACACGTCGAGCAGGTCCTCGTACGCGATACGCTCGGGATCGTACTCCACTTGGACGACCTCGGCGTGACCCGTGTCACCCGAGCAGACCTCCCGATACGTCGGATTTTCGGTGTGGCCGCCCGCGTAGCCCGAGGTCACGTCGAGCACGCCGTCGAGTTCCTCCATCGGGGCCTCGATACACCAGAAACAGCCGCCAGCGAGCGTGGCTCGCTCCGTTTCGTTTGCCATAGTAGTAATTGACTGTGTGTGGGTGAAAAGCTATCGACCCAGAGACTTTCTGTGTCCGAGATTGGATGGATATAGTAGTTTGATAACAATGATTATGTCTCGCCGTTCATTAGTCCGGCTATGGCTTCGAGTTTAGAAGAAGCAAGTGCGGCAGATATTGCTTCACCAGCAAGCCATGAACGATTAGAGAATTATGGCGACAATCTAGACCACTATATTAGCAGCAATTTCACATACATACCAATACCTGCTGATAAAAAGTATTATGATAGAAATGAAGGTTGTTTGAAAACGATTGACTCAGATCAGTATATAAATGGTGAAGATAGTGTGATTGATGTGCTAGAAAAACTCACTTGTCATCCATTCCTCTTGATTGATAATTATCCCACTTCTCTGTTCAGTATTGACCCAACAGGGGCTACGGGTTCATTTACAGAAATATCACACTCCGGAATTGGCAGTAGCAACTTTGAACCAACTGACTTAGATTCGTTTGATGATAGTTCGACATGGCTGACTGCACAAGAACTGGAAGATCAATTCCCAGACCGCGCGGAGGAAGAACTGGAAAAGAGTGCTTATTCTATCATAACTCTGTTCGATATGAACAAGAGACGAACGAAAGAGAAACTGTACCCAGCAATAGCAGAGTTGGCAGATATCCTCTCAGAAAAGATTGAGAGGGAACATGAAGAGGAGAAATCATTATATCCCCAATTGAGAGCATCTACAATCGGTAATTGGCAAAAAGATAAGGAAAGAGGTTTAGATGTACATATAGCGGAATACATGACACTAACCGATATGATCCAGGTGATAACTTCTTCAGATAGCGAGTTTGTAGCGGAATGTGGGTTCAGTTCTAAGAACCAATGTCAAAAACAGTTAGGAAGTGTAAATGAACTGCGCAACAAGATCATGCATGCCAACCGTACCTTAGTGCATAATAGCGAAGATATTGATTCTGTTCTCAATAGGATACAACGGGCATCGACTATTCTGAACAACATATCTTGACTTCCCTACCAGACATGAATTTCAATAATATAGAATCGAATTTTAGTAGATGATCTCTCTGAAATAGGATGAACTATTTCACCGCAGCGCACGATCGAACGATGATGACTGATTATACCGGCGCGGACCTGTTCGTGGATGCGCTCGCCGAGTACGGCGTGACCCATGTCTTCGGCAATCCCGGCACCACCGAACTCCCCGTGGTCCACGCGATCGCCGACAGCGAGATCGAGTACGTCCTCGGACTCCACGAGGACATCGCGGTGGGGATGGCCGGCGGCTACGCCCAGACTCGTCGGTATCACGCCCACCACGACGACTCGATCCTCCCGTTGGGGGTGGCGAACCTCCACACCACGCCCGGACTCGCCCACGGCCTCGGGAACCTCTACGCCGCGAAGATCGCCGGCGCGCCGCTGCTCGTGACCGCCGGCAATCACAGCACGGACTTCCGCCACGAGGAGCCGATCCTCTCCGGTGACCTCCTCCGATTGACTCGCCAGTTCTGCAAGCAGAGTCACGAGGTGCTCGACGTGAGTTCGGTTCCGACGATGGTCCGCCGGGCGATCCGAACCGCTCTCACACCGCCGACCGGTCCCGTCTTTCTGGGACTCCCGCTCGATACGATGCTCGCCGAGACCGACGCCGATCCCGAGCGACTCGGCCCGATTCCCACCGCTGGCGGCGGCGACGTTGCGGCGATCGAGCGCGCGGCCGACCTGCTCGCTGAGGCCGACGCGCCGGTGTTGGTGGTCGGCGATCACATCGCGCGCGCCGGGGCGGACGCGGTCGCGGCCGCGGTCGACCTCGCGGAGGCCGCCGGCACGCGGGTCCACGGCGAGATTCTGTCGTGTGAGGTCGACTTCCCGATGGATCACGACCAGTGGATCTCGCCGATCCCGCCGGACGAGGATCTCGCGCGGACGCTGCTCGACGCTGACACGGTGGTGTTCGCAGGCTGTTCGACCAACACCACGCTGACGCGCCACGAGCGCGCGCTGGTGAGCGACGACACCACCTGCATCCACCTCAGCGACGCCGTCCGTGAGATCGGTAAGAACCAGCCCGCCGACGCCGCGGTGATCGGCGATCCGGGTATCGTACTGGGCGAGATCGCCGCTAGGGTTCGCAACCGGCTCGACCAATCGGAGCGCGAGGAGCGACTCGAAACGGTCGCGTCGGTGAAGGAGATGGTCGAGGCCCAGATGGCGGCGATCGGTGGGGGCGACAACGGCGACGATCCCCGCGCCTCGAAGGCCGAACTCGTCGACGCGCTCCACGAGGCCGCACTGGAGGCGTTCATCGTGGACGAGGGCGTGACCGCGAAGTACGCGATGCTCACGCGGTGGCCGCTCCAGCCCGAGCAGTACATCTCGAACAAGGGTGGCGGTCTCGGCTACGGTCTCCCGGCGTCGGTCGGCGCGGCGTTCGCCGAGAGCCAGCGTGACGACCCACGCGATGTCCTCGGGTTCGTTGGAGACGGGTCGTATCTCTACTACCCACACAGCCTCTACACCGCCGCGCGCCACGATCTCGATCTCACGGTCGTGATCCCCGACAACCGAAACTACCGCATCTTGAAGGACAACACCCTCGACCTCTTTGGCGGCAGCGAGGACGACTACGACTGGGTTGGAATGGAGTTCGAACCACCCGTCGACATCCCGACGAACGCCGAAAGTCACGGCGCACGCGGCGAACTGATCGAATCACCCGACGAGATCGCGCCAACAGTCAGAGCTGCGCTCGATCGCGATGGCCCCGACGTCCTCGACGTCCTGGTTCACGACTGATCCGCGGCGGACGATTTATACACGCGATGTGCTAACGATCGACGGATGGATCGTTCGGCTCGCGTCGCGGCGGTGCTCGTGCTGGCGGTCGTTCTCGCCGGCTGCAACGGCCTCGCGCTCGGCGGCGACGGGACACCCACGCGAACGGTCACGCCCGCGGCCGTTCCGACGGACGAGCCGACACCGACGCCCCGTCCGGAACTCGCGCCGGGGCTCACCGGCGATGGCGTCGTCGATCCGTTCGCGCTCGGAAACGCCCACGCCTCGATCCTCGACGGATCGTCCTATACGCTCCACGAAAACAGCAGTGTAGTGTATCCGAGCGGGATGATATACAGCAACGGAACGGTCGAGGCCTGGCTCACGCCGGACGAGGATCGCTACGCTGTCGTTCGGTCCGGATCGCAAACGAGCGCCTCGTTCCCCGTGATCGAGGAGCGGTTCTGGTCGAACGGCAACCGAACCCTCTCCGTACGGTCGACCACCGACGAAACGACGTACGAGATCATCGACGGCGACGACGGGCCACTCCCGGTTCGACGGGTGATGGACGGCGATCCGACCAACAGCGAACGGATCGCGACGGTGTTCGGCGCGATGGAAACCCGGGTCGTCGGGCAGGCAGTTCGGAACGGGACCCGGCTCTATCGCGTCCGCGGTTCCAATCTGACGAGCGCGTTCGCCCTCGACGACGAGTGGGACGCGCCTGGCAACGTCGCGCTGGTCGCCCTCGTCGATCGTTGGGGACTCGTCCACGAGTACCGCCTGAACTACACTGCGTCGCTCGACGGCGATCCGGTTCGGGTCAGTCGCCGGGTGCGCTACACCGACCTGGGATCGACGACCGTCGAGCGTCCGTCGTGGTACGAGGCGGCCGTCCGGAACGCTACCACGACCACTCCGAACGTCACCACGACACCCTCGAACGGGACGGATGCACCGACTACCACAGCCACGGCCCCCGGTGTATCCATGATCACCGCGGTGCCCGTCACAGCCGACGCCGGTTCCGCGACCTCCTCGAACACGTCGCCGACTCCGACGACGGGATCGTCGGCCACGGAACCGACGGCGACGTAGCTCGTTGAATGAGCCTTGGTCGAGAGAATCGGCCTACAGTCGTTCGTCGTCGGCTGCGGGGAAGATTTTGCCGGGGTTCAGTGTGGCGTTCGGGTCGAGTGTCCGTTTGATCGCCCGCATCGCGTCGACCGTCCCTTCGCCGTGCTCGGCGATCATGTAACTCCGCTTGCCCCGGCCGACGCCGTGTTCGCCGGTCGAGGTCCCGCCCATCTCGATCGCCCGCTCGACCACGGCGTCCGAGATCTCTCGGCCCGCTTCGAGCTCTTCCGGGTCGTTCGGGTCCACGAGCACGTTGTAGTGGACGTTGCCGTCGCCGGCGTGGCCGAAACACGGCACGTCGAGGACGTGTTCCTCGCCGAGTGTTTTCGCGTACCGAACGAGATCGGGGTACTGACTGATCGGGACGGTGACGTCGCCCGGTTTTGCGGGTCGGCGTGGCGGGTCGTAAGCCAACAGCGCGTTCGCGAGGTCGCGCCGAGCGGCCCAGAGCTCGTCCATCTCCGTGCCGGCCGCCATCTCGAAGCGTTCGACGCCGTGTTCGTCGAAGATCTCGCGACAGGCTTCGATCTCGGCGTCGATCCCATGATTGGCGTGGAACTCGAGGAACACCGTGGGTGCGTCGGGGAGATCGGTGCCGGAGTAGGCGTCCGCAATCTTCGTGCTCACCTGGTCGAGGAGCTCGATCGTGGCGACGTCGCATCCCGCCTGCATCGTCGCCGCGATCGCGGTCGCGGCGTCGTCGAGCGTCGCGAACACTGCGCGACCGCCGCGGATCTGCTCCGGCTGGCGTTCGAGTTCGAACGTCGCGCGCGTGACGACTCCGAGCGTGCCCTCGCTCCCCACGAGAACGTCTTTCAGATTGTAGCCACTTGATGTCTTCTTCGCTTTGCTGCCCGTTTCGATCACGGTGCCGTCGGCGAGGACTGCCTCGAGTTCGAGCACCCAGTCGTGGACCTCGCCGTATTTCACCGTCTTCGCACCGCTCGCGTCGGTAGCGATCATCCCGCCGATCGTCGAGATGTCGGCGGACTGCGGTAGTGGCGGCAGGAACAGGCCGTGCTCGGCGACTGCGTCGTTCAGGGTCCCACCGAGCACACCCGGTTCGACGTCGATCTGAAAGTCCTCCGGCCGAACGTCGAGCACGCGATCCATCCGCGTGAGATCCATGCTGACGCCGCCACGGGCGGGGAGTGCGTTGCCCTCGATCCCCGTGCCCGCCGCGTAGGGCGTGACCGGCACGTCTCGGTCGTTCGCAGCCGCGAGGACCGCCGACACGTCAGCCGTGGACTCGGGCCAGCAGACCGCATCGGGCCTAACGCGGTCTTCCTCCGGTGTCCCCCAGTCACCGGCGTGCGAATCGCGGTCGTCGTCGCCGAGCGAAACCTGCTCCTCGTCGAGAGTGTCGGCGAGAAACGTACAGTCGTGTGGCATACGAAGTCATGGTTCGTATGGCGCATAAATCTCCGGTGCCTGATCGTTGGTCACTGGCGTCGATCGCGGCCGTGGGTGGTCGCGCTGGTGTTCGGTCTCGGTTAGTCGGTCGAGTCCTCGTCGCCGAGCGAGCCCCAGCCGAGCCCGTTGCGGACGAAGTTCCGGTGGCCGCGCCGGAGGCGTTCGGACACCGACTGGTCGGAGATATCGAACTCGGCGGCGAGACCTTCCATGTCGATCTCCCGCGGGATCTCGTAGAACCCTTGCAACCGTTGGTCGACGGGTTCCTCGAAGCTATCCCGCCGATCGTCGGCGCTCTCGGAACCGCTAACCGCCTTCATCGGCCAGATCCCGCTGCTTCTCGGCGGCCTCGCCGTCCTCGTCGTCGGCATCTACGTCGCCGACCTCCTCGGCGACCTCGTGGCGAGCGCCGACAGGAGTCGGGCGGCCGACATCGCCGGTCTCGTCGTCCAGCTGTTCGTCTACTACATCGTCATCGTCTTCGCGCTCGACACGGCCGGGTTCGACACGTCCGTGCTCACGACGCTGTTCGCGTCGTTCGTCATGGCTCTGTTCGGCGCGCTCGGGCTCGCAGCGGCCATCGCCATCGGCATCGGTCTCGGCTGGGGCAGCAAGGACTGCGTCGCCGACAACATCGACGGCTGGATGCGCCGGGCGAGACGCGGCGCGTCCGACATCGCAGAGGAAGACGGAAGCGGCCGCCGGAGTCGTGGAAGCGACGACACGCTCGGCGACAGCGATACGTTCGACGACAGCGACTCCTTCGACGACGACAGCGGTCCGGGCGGCCCGAGCGGGACGGGCGGCTCCGGGACGGGTGGTTCCGGACCGAGCGACGACTGATCGTCGTCCTGTATTCACGCACAACGACTTTTTACGCACACCAGCCCTCCCCGAGTCATGGCCAGCCTGTTGGATGGCTACGACCGTTCGCGGATCCCGCTGTGGCTGGCGGCGATCGCCCTCGGGGCCGCGCTCGCGTTCGTCGTCTACCGGTACATCGGCACGTTCGTCCTCGGGCTGTTCGTCTACTATATCACGCGCCCGATCCACCGCCGGATCGCGGATTGGATCCCGACATCGAGTCTCGCTGCGGCGGTTTCGCTGCTGTCGATCACGCTGCCGATCATCCTGCTCGTCGCGTACACGGTCTCGGTGGCCGTCACCGAACTCCAGAGCCTCGCCGGCACCAACGCGGAGCAGCTCGACGCCCTCGTCCAGCCGATCCTTGCGGACGGCGGGCTCGGGATCGACAACCTGCGGGAGCTGGTGACCTCGGCGGTACAGAACCCCGAGCAGTATCTCGGGCCGGGCGGGCTCGAATCCCTCGGTGAGGCGCTCGGCACGACGACGGGATATCTCGGCGCGGCCGGCAACGCGCTTCTCCATCTGTTCATCGTGCTCGCGCTCGCGTTCTACCTCCTCCGCGACGATCACAAGCTCGCGGCGTGGTTCCGGACCGAACTCGCGGGCGAGCGGACGGCGGCGTACGCCTACCTCGATGCGGTCGATCGCAACCTCAAGACGATCTACTTCGGGAACATCCTCAACGCCTTTGCGACCGCGGTCCTCGCCGCGATCTCGTACAACGCTCTCGACGTCGTCAGCCCCCCTGAAATCGGGGTCCCGTCGGCCACCCTGCTGGGACTGCTCACCGGCGTTGGCAGTCTCGTTCCGGTGGTGGGGATGAAGATCGTCTACATCCCTGTGGCGCTCGTCCTCGCCGGACAGGCCGCCCTCATCGACCCGACGCTGCTCTGGTTCCCGCTGGTGTTCGCGGCGGTCTCGCTCGTGATCGTCGACACCATTCCGGACCTCGTCCTCCGGCCGTACGTCTCGGGCCGTTCGCTCCACACTGGCTCGGTGATGATCGCGTACATCGTCGGCCCCCTCCTCTTTGGATGGTACGGCCTGTTTCTCGGGCCGCTCCTCCTCGTGTTGGTCGTCCACTTCGCACGGATCATCCTCCCAGAACTCGTCCGTGGGGAACCGGTGACGACGCGGGCGACCGCGGGCAACCCGCTCGATCCCGACGACGTCATCGACGTCCCGGAGCCCGAACCTGTCGAACCAACGGGCGAGACGGACCCGGAAACCGACGCCGAAGCGGACACCGATCTCGAAGCCGACGTCGACGAGCAGCCACAGCAGTCATCGCAGCCGTCGGACGACGGAACCGTCGAAGACGAGTAAACCACGGCCGGATGGTTTATCCGGGTGGCGCGGGAAGAAACGGTGATGCAGGCCATCGAAGTCACCGAATTCGGCGGGCGTGACGTCATCGAGACGACCGACCGCGACGTGCCCGACCCAGGACCGGGCGAGGTCCGGATCGACGTCGCGGCGGCGGGCGTCAACTTCGCGGATATCATGCAGCGCCGCGGCCACTATCAGGGCGGGCCGAGTCCGCCCTACGTCCCTGGAATGGAGGCTGCCGGCACGATCGGCGCGGTCGGTGAGGGCGTCGATCGTGAGGTCGGCGAGCGCGTCGTCGCGATGACCGACGCGGGCTATGCCGAGTCCGTCACCGCCAGCGCTGCCGGACTGTTCGACGTGCCCGAATCGATGGAGTTCACGGAAGCCGCGGGCTTTCCGGTCCAGTTCCTGACTGCCCACAACACCCTGTTCGAGTGGGGCGGGCTGGAGGAGGGCGAGCGGGTGCTGATCCACGCGGCGGCAGGCGGCGTCGGGACCGCGGCGACCCAGCTCGCGAGCGAGGCTGGAGCCGAAGTCTTCGGGACTGCGAGCACCCAAGAGAAGCTCGACCTCGCCGAACGCCTCGGCGCGGATCATCCGATCAACTACACCGAGACCGACTTCGCCGAGGAAGTCAACGATCTCACCGACGGCGAGGGCGTCGATCTCGTGCTCGACGGCATCGGCGGCGACACCACCACGGAGAGCCTCGACTGTCTCACCCACTTCGGTCGGATGGTTTCATATGGCGCAGCGAGCGGCGAACCGGGCTATCCCGATACCAGCACGCTGCTGTTCAACAACTACACCGTCTACGGCTACCATCTCGGCCAGTCGATGCAGCGCGACCCCGAGCGCGTGCTGAGCGCCGTGCCGCGTCTCACCGAGTTGCTAACCGAGGGCGATCTCGAAGTGATCGTCGGCGAAACCTTCCCACTTGAAGACGCTGCCGCAGCACACGAGCATATCGAGAACCGCAAAAGCACCGGCAAGGTCGTTCTCGAACCCTAATCGCCGGTTCCTCGCTACTTGATCGGCAACGCTCCGATGTCGATCTCCTCACGTCGCCCATCGAGCACGGTGAATCGTTCGTCACGGTGGCGTTCGAGCCAGTACAGCAGCCGTTCGGCCCACGTGAGTTTCTGCTGCTTCATCGACCCGACCGAGTCGTCGTCGAAATCCCATCCAACGAATTTCAAGCTTTTCGCCCCGCAGTGATCGGCGAGGAAGGCCGCACGGTCGCCGTCGGTGAACCCACCGAAATTTCGGACTGCGCCGACGGGTGCGGCTTGGGTCGTCGCGAGTACGTTCGTCGCGTTGAGCGTCGAGACGACCTCTCGGACCAGCGGTTCGTTGTCGCCGTGGGCGTGGACCGCGACCGGCGTGCCGTG
Organism: Halococcus saccharolyticus DSM 5350; assembly: GCF_000336915.1. Lineage (NCBI taxonomy): Archaea > Methanobacteriati > Methanobacteriota > Halobacteria > Halobacteriales > Halococcaceae > Halococcus > Halococcus saccharolyticus. The sequence goes on from NZ_AOMD01000018.1 coordinate 158,024, forward strand.
CTCGGTGAGGTCGCGTACCGTGTCGGGGTTCTTATCGAGGTCTGTTACCATACAGTCGACCCCGATACCGGCTTCACGGAGGCGGTCGGCCGCGGTCGAGGCGGCGAACACGGCCCCCTCCGAGAGTAGTTCGTCCGACAACGAGTCGAGATCGGTTTCGAGCGAGGGGCCAGCGCCGGCGATCACGACTGACTCGCCCGTGAGGTCGAGCCGATCGAGATCGAACGGCTCGGTGAAGCCGACGAGGATGTCTCGCACGCGCTCGTCGGCCGCGCGGTCGAACCCGAAGTCGTCGAGGATCGCTTCGTAGACCGGCTCCCACTCCTCGAACTGCATCTCAGGCCTCTGCCGGGACGCGTTCGCGCCGATCACCGAGCGCGTCGCCGATCAGGGCTGCATCCCGTGTTTCGGCCACATCGTGGGTCCGGATGACGTGTGCGCCGCGCTCGACTGCCAGCGCGGTCGCGGCGAGGCTGGCCGGGAGTCGGCCTTCCGTCTCACGATCGACGATCTCGCCGAGGAAGTTCTTCCGGTTGATCGAAACCAGCATCGGCCGGTCGAGATCGCGGAACTCGCCGAGTCGGCCGAATATCTCGCGGTCGTCCTCGAAGGTTTTCGCCTCGCTCCACCCGCCGAAGGCGGGATCGACGATCGTCTTCGCGGTGAGTTCGCGGTCGAGTGCGGCGTGGATCTCTTCAACGGTGGTGAGCGCGCCGGGACGTTCGAGGTCGGGTGGGCTCGCCATCTTCACCACCGCGGCGTCGCGCGCCTCGCAGACGCCGGCCATTTCGGGGTCGGCAAACCCGCAGACGTCGTTCACCATGTCGAAGCCCGCATCGAGCGCGGCCGCGGCGACCTCGTGATAGCGGGTCTCGATCGAGAACACCGCGTCGTCGCGGGCGCGCTCGATCGTTTCGAGCGCGGTGTCGAGTCGGTCGCGTTCCTCGTCGGCCGAAAGCACATCGAAGCGCTTGTTCGCGGATTCGAGGCCGACGTCGACGATGTCCGCCCCGTCGGCGATGAGGTCGTCGACGTACGCGGCCGCTTCGTCGGGATCGTCGAACACGCTCGGATCGTAGGGCGACTCGTCGCTGACGTTGAGCACGCCCATGATCCGTGGCGGGTGATCGTCGCCGATCGGGAGGCCGGCGGCGTCGACGGTCATGTGGGTTGGACGGCTTCGTCGTACAAAGCCGGCCCGGTCTGTGGTTTTCGGAACGATGGATGTATTCCGTCGGCCGATGACCACCCGACGATGGAGTGGACGAACGACTGGATGCTCCACGTTCGAATGGTCGTGGCCGTCGGGTCGCTCGCCGTCGTGGCAGCGGCGCTTGCCGGCGTGCTGTTCGTCGCGTTCTCGTGGCTGGCCGCCCTCGCCGCGCGGAACGGCTACCTTCCCGGTGGACTGACTGGGGTCGCCGGCGCGGGTGCGACGATCGTACTCGTCGTCGCTATCGTCGTCATCGAAGGGCGCTACGGCGACTCGCTCGTCCTCCGGAGCGTCGACGCGCGTGAACCGTCCCCCGAGGAGTTCCCCGATCTCCACCGTCTCGTCAATCGCGTTGCCCGCCAGGCAGACCTCCCGGTTCCGACCGTACTGGTGGCCGAGACGACCGCGCCACGGGCCTTCACGACCGGTTGCACCCGAAATGGGGCGACGCTCGTCGTCTCGACTGGACTGCTTGACGTGCTCGACGGAGACGAGCTGTCGGCGGTCGTCGCTCACGAACTCGCCCACGTCAAGAACCGCGATGTCGCGGTGATGATGGCGATGTCGTTGCCGCTGGTCGTCGCACAGACGCTGATGGACTGGGCGAGCAGCGGCTGGGAGGACCCGAATCACGAGAGCAGCTCGGTCGGTGGCATCGTCGGAGCCGTCATCTTCGCCGTCGCGGGGCTGTTCTGGGTTGTCGGCCGGGTGATGTTCCGTCTGCTCTCGCGATACCGTGAGCTCGCGGCCGACCGCGGCGCAGTCGCCATCACTGGCTCGCCGGCCGCGCTCGCGAGCGCGCTATCGACGCTCGACGAAGCGGCCACGGAAATCCCGACCACGGATGCCCGCACAAGCGCGAGTATCGCCGCCTTCTCGATCGTTCCGCCCGAACCGGTCGAAGCCGAGTCCCGAGAGCCGCTGATGCTCGGCCCGGAGGGCGATCGTGCGCCGTACCTCTACCGCGAAACACAGCCGCTCAGGGAGATCGCCGCACGAATCCTGCGAACCCACCCGGACACCGACGATCGGATCGCCCGGCTACAATCCCTCCAGCGGTCGTTGTAGCTGTCAGGCGGGTCCGCGACACGCGCGACTTTTAGGCGCGAGTCACTTTCTCGCGGTATGGGCAAGGTAAGTATCGGGCTGCGGGGCTGGCGGTTCGACGAGTCGGCGGTGTTCACCGACGACGGCGAAATCAAGCCGATCGACGCGATGGAGTACGAAACCCGCCAGCGCGTCGTCCGGCTCCGTCAAGTGATCGACTCGCCGTGTCACGCGTGCTGGCTGCTCCACGGCGACGAGAACCTCGATGCGTGCAACGAGGCCGCAGCGGTCTACGGCGAACCCCTGAGCGAGGTCGTGGTCTGTGAGACTCACGAACCCGACTTCCTCTACTGGTATCGCGAGGAGGGTGGAAACGAGCACCGCGGTGAGCCGGAGCTCCAGGACGCTTTCCACGAGTGGTTCCTCGACGGTGGCCGCGCGCCGGATGGGTACGGCGGTGTCGAACACGTCGACACCGATCCGACTGTCGTGCCGCACGTCTCGGGCACCACGTCGGCCGCCGAAGCCGAACGAGAGGCCAACGCGGTCGATCTCGACAGTCTCGACATCGACTGATGGGCGAGGTTTCCGTCGCCGTCGTCGATCCCCAGACGCCTGGAAATGTCGGGACGATCGCGCGGGCGATGAAGAACTTCGGGTTCAGTGATTTGAAACTGGTCGATCCGCCTGAACTCGACCCCGACGGCGAGGCGTACGGCTTCGCCGGCCACGCCCGCGAAGACGTCCTCCCGAACCACGACGTGGTGAGCTTCGAGTCGCTCGTCACCGATTTCTACACCATCGGCTTCACGGCAACCACGAACCGTGACGGACGCAAACACGTCCGGTATCCGTTCAGAACCCCGACCGAACTCCGCGACCATCTCGCCGGCCTCGACGCTGACGTGGCGCTGGTGTTCGGTCGCGAGAGTACGGGATTATCGAACGAGGAGATCGTGCGGATCGACGAGGTGTGTTCGATCCCTGCGAGCCCCGAGTACCCGGTTCTCAATCTCGGTCAGGCCGCGACGGTCGCGCTCTACGAACTCCGTGATCTGCATCTCGACGGGAGCCAACATCCCGGCAATCGACACGAACGCGCCGACGAGCGCGCGCTCGAAGGGCTCTACGACCAGTTCGACTCGTTTCTCGATGCGATCGACCACCCCGAGGAGAAGCACGCGAAGACCGGTCGCCTCATCCGGCGGCTGCTCGGTCGTGCCCACCCCACCGGCCGGGAGGTCACGACGCTTCGGGGTCTCTTCCGCCAGGCCGAAAGCCGGATCGAGCGCGCCCAAAACGACGACTGAGGTGGTTGCGGCTGCGGTGCGGTCGCGGTGCGTGCCTGGTGGATCGATGGCGAGGGTGCGAACGAAGTGAGCACCCGAGGGCTCGGGCGGTGCGGTTGCGGAGAGGATCAGTAGTCGTACCGCAAACGATCGCAAGGAGTGAGCGGGTGTTTTTGATCCACATTTTTGCGAGGGGTTGAGCGCGCCGGAGGCGCGCGATGTCGTTCGAGACGGCTTCGCCGTCTCGTGATGACGAAAAATCGCGTAGCGATTTCGAACCACCCCGAAGTAAAAAGGTGGTTCCTAGCCGATGTACCGAAGGTTGTCGTCGGTGGCCTGCTGGCCGCCCTCCATCTGTTGGATCTTCTGGACGACCTCCTCCATCTCGTCGGCACGTTCTTCGAGCGAGTCGAATTCGACTTCGAACCCGATGGCTGCTTCGAGGACTTCGAGCACCGCGCGCGCGCTCTTGGGATCGACGAGATAGCCGCTGGTCTCTCCCATCAGACAGGCTGCGTCGAGGTCGCGGCGCTCGCCGAGGCCGAGGAGCAGGCCGGAGACGCCGACGATGCCGCCGGCGGGCTGGTCCTCGCGGAACTCGACGCCTGCGGTTTCGAGCTCGTCGATGACGCCGTCGTCGGTCGCGGCTCCGATGACGTCGTACTCGTCGATCAGCTCGCCCGTCGGAACGCCGCCGAGCGCGAAGACTCGATCGACCCCGAGTTCGGTCGCGATGTCGAGAACGCGGTCGGTCAGGCGGTAGTGGCCGGTGGATTCCTGGGGCTGGTGATCGCCCGTGAGGACGAGGAGATCTTGGTCATCGGCCTCCACTGCGTGGAGTTCGGCGCAGGCGAGTTTCGCGCGGCCGTCCTCGACGTTGACCTGGGGCGGAAAGTGCTCGGAGTAGAGCCGGCGAATCGGCTCGCTTTCGAACTCTTCGAGGAGGTGTTCGGCGGCGAGCTTGCCGACGTGGCCCACGCCCGGAAGTCCCTCGATTAACACCGGGTCGGAGAGCGACGGCTCCGCGAGCGTTTCGACGGCGAATTCGTCCATGGACTATTCCGACTCGCGGCGCTTAAGAGCACGTCGGTACTCGCCGTGAGGGTCCTCGGGGTTGTAGGGGGCTGGTGCGCTGTTGACCGCCGGGCCGCCACACTCGGGACAGGTTTCGGCGAACGTGTACACCGGGCGGTCGTGGGTCGAACGCCACGCCTCGCACACGAGAATAGCGGATTTCATGCGGTCGGTTGTCGCGTTATTCGTCGTCGCTGCGGCGTTCGCGGTGGAACTCCGCGGTGCCGCCGCGATCGGTGATGGCAGTCGACGCGCGCTCGGCGCTGGCTTCGAGCTGGCTCTCGGCGGTCTTGTAGTCGGGAGCCTGCACCCGAATGCGGTACTCGGGCGCGCCGACGTAGGTCACCTCGAGTTCGATCTCCTCGGGTACCTCGCCGTTGCCCTCGGCGGCGTCGAGTGCCTCTCGGACGATGTCGACGCCGGCGCTCTCGGCGCAGGTGAGGTCGACGTAGCCGCTGACGGTCACGTACGGGACCGAGACGTTCTCGCGGGCGGTTTCGACGATGGCGTCGATCTCGTCGTCGTCGAGATCGGTTCCGTCGAGCGCTTCGGTGCCGTGGATGGCCGCCTCCTCGAAGCCTGCGTACAGCGAGCCGAACTCCGCGAGGAAGGCGTTCGCGACCGTGGCGTACTGCTCGTCGGCGATGTCCTCGCCGAACGCGATCGCCATCCAGTTGTCGGCCTTCCGTTCGGCCTTCCAGTCCTGGATCGTCTCCGAGCGCTGGTGGTCGTTGACGTCCTTGAGCGAGAGATCGATCTGCTGGGACGACTCGTCGACGTCGAGCACTTTCGCCACCACGGTCTGATCGAGGCTCACGTGGTCGCGGACGTTCTTGATCCAACCCGAGGCGACCTCCGAGACGTGGACGAGACCGCGTTTGTCCTCGTACTCCGAGAGGGTGACGAACACGCCGAAATCGGCGATCTCGTCGACCTTTCCGACGACCAGATCACCCGGATCGGGCCACCCGCTGTAGTTCATGTCCCAGTGTCCGCGAGCTCGCCGTCGGCGTCGCGGCGCTCGACGGTCTCGATCACCTCACCCTCGAAGGTCGCGTCGCCGCCGGTCGATCGGGCGAGCGTCGTGCCACAGACCGCACACGCCACCGTGCTCGCGGCCTTGCCGAAGACGATCTGTTCGTTCTCACAGTCCGGACACTGGACGGCGTAGAAGTTCCCCGCCATGATTACTCCTGGAACTCCACGCGGCCGGCGCGCCATCCTTCGCGGAGGTGAGCGTTGCCGCAGTCGCTGCACCGGTACTTGAGGTTGGTCTTCTTCGTGGGTTTGTCGCCACCGGGGACCTTCGAGAACTTCCCGGTGTTGCCGATGACTGCGGTGGCGCGTTCGCGCTGGCGATCGGTCCACTTCATCCCGGTCTCGCGACCGCTGCGGACCTTCTCGACTTCGTGTTCGTGGTGGGCGTTGCAGTGCGGGCAGTACGTGTTGAACCGACGTGGTATCTGCATGGTTGCTGGATGGCGGTAGCGCGCCGGGGGGTAAAACCCGTTTGGTCTTCCGCGCACGGGCACGCCTTTCGATCGCAAGTGAAAACGGTTCCTCGCTCCCCGGCGGATCCCGGATCGATGAGTTCGGATCTGCACGACTGCCGAGTCTGTTCGGCGACGTTCGAGACCGAAGAGGAGCTCAACGACCACATGGAGGCAGAGCACAGCGAACAGGGGATGGTCTGACTGCGCCACCCCGGCGACGCGCTCCGAAGCGCTTAGGTTCCCGTCGGGCGACCTCCCGGCATGAAGCGGCTCATCATCGAGGGCGATCCCGGCGTCCGGAAGGGCGGGATCATCGAACACGACGGCGAGGAACTGGTCTGTTTCGGTATCTCCCGCCAGGGTGAGTGGCACGGCCCGAGCCAGGTTCAGCTGTGGTGTACGGTCGGTACCGAAGACGAGACCGAGGACTTCGAGCGCCGAAACTTCATCCCGATGCATCTCGACGTCGAGGCGGTCGACGCCAGCGACGTCACGGTCACACAGCGCAAGGGCGAACTCACCGTCTAGAGCCCACTTTTTTACTGCGGGGGGTCGCGCTCGCTTCGCTCGCTTGACCCCCACTTGCAAAAACCTGGACTAAAGACACCCGCTCACTCCTTGCGATCGTTCGCGGTGAACCGCGCTCGCTTCGCTCGCACGGATGCGACCCCTCACCGCGACCGCTCCACACCGCAACCGCACCGCAGAAGCCCTCGCTCCCTCACTTCGTTCGGTTGCTCGCCCTTCATCCGCCAGGTCTGCACCGCCACCGCCACCACACCGCTACCCCCTGCACCTCCACCTTCGATCTGCCGAGGCCGGACGATTTACCAGCGTTCGGGCCGAACCCACACCCGCTCATGAACGTACTCGTCGCCGGCGCACACGGCAAGGTCGGCCAACAGATCATGGACGTTCTCGATCGAAGCGATCACGATGCCACAGCGATGGTCCGCACCGACTCCTACGCATCCGATCTGGAGGAATACGACGCCGAAACCGTCGTCGCGGACCTCACGGAGGACGTCTCCCACGCGGTCGAGGGCCACGATGCGATCGTCTTCGCCGCTGGATCGAGCGGCGAGGACGTCGAGGGCGTCGACCGGGACGGCGCAATCGGGATGATCGAAGCGGCCGAGGAGCACGGCGTCGGTCGGTTCGTGATGTTGAGCGCGATGAACGCCGACGACCCCGAATCGAGTCCCGACGCACTCGAAGACTACCTGATCGCCAAGCAGAAAGCCGACGAGCGGCTCCAGGCGAGCGACCTCACCTACACGATCGTCAGGCCCGGTGCGCTGACCGACGAGTCGGCCACCGGCGAGATCCGAGCGGCCACAAAACTCGATCGGGGCGAAATCACCCGTGCGGACGTCGCCCGAACGCTGGTGGCGGCGCTCGATATCGAAGAGACGTACGGGAAGACCTTCGAGATTCTCGCGGGCGACGAATCGATCGAGGCGGCGCTCGAACATCCCACGGAAAAGGAGTAGCGCGGTCTCGAACTCTCACCGATCCTCGCTGTCTCAGCCGCCGAACTCCTCGTTCGTGATCCGGACAACGAGCGTATCGTCGACCTCCTGGAGGTCGTACTCCGGGAGACCGTTCGTGCGGACGACGTACATCGGTTCGACGAGTTCGTCGTCGCTCACGCCGTAGATCTTACAGTTCTCTCCGGTTTCGTCGGGAGCGGTCCGTTCGTCCCGTACTGCCGTCGCGAGATCGCGCGAGAGCCACTCCGTCTCGCTGATCGAAGGTTCGAGCACGAGCGCATCGCTTGCGAAGCGGACAAGATACCAGTTGAGATCGTTGAGCAGCGACACCGCCGCGCCGAGGCTCACTGTTCGGAGCGCGAGCGTGTTCGCGTAGGGTTCGTGCAGGTCGTACGTCGAAAGCGCCTCGCGAGCGGTCTCACGGGAGAGTAGTTCGTAGCGCACCGCCACATCCGGCGCACCGACGATACAGACCTGGGTCACGCGAGAGCGCAGGTCCGGCCAGCCTAAAGCCGTTTCGTCGGCGGATTCGCGGCGTACTGGCCGTGCCCTTCCGATCGGGACGGTAGCCACACCCCGAATCACCGCTCGCCGAGGAACCGCTCGGCGGTGCGGCCGAACAGGTCGTGAAGCGTCGTCACTCGTCCATACTATTCCATAGATGACAGTAGTCTAGGTGTCTAGCCCATTTTGTTACGTATCTCGACCTCGTTGTGGTATCTACATGAGCCTCACAACGGACGAGGATCTGATCGAACAAAACGTATCGGCCGTCTGTCGAGCGGTGCTCGACGACGCGACGGAAACCGTTCTCGCGATGGGGTTCTCGGCTGATGGGGTCGAGGAACTCCTCGACGTGCTCGGCGACCACGACGACCCACCGGCCGTCCGACTCCTCGTGACCGAACCGGTGCTCAAGACGGTCACGAGCGACTTCACCGTGGCGGGCACCGCAGCGGATCTCGTCACGGCGGACGTACTCTCCCTCCGCACGACCGAGGGCCGACTCGACGGCCCGCTGTTGTGTACTGACGAGGCGATCGTCTCCGTCGTTGCGGCCGACGGTCGAGCCGCCGGGCTCGTCACGCGCGACGAGGAGTTCGTCGCGACCGCGCGGAGCCAGTACACCGAGCGGTGGGAGGCGGCCGACGCGTTCAGGCTCCGGACACCGCCGCTCGACCGCGTCCGCGAAACGCTCGACGACGAGTTCGGCCCCGATCTCCGGGCGGATTTCGAACGGATGCGCACCGCACTCGGTGAGGAACGCGGGACGAGCGACGTCGACGAGGTGGTGATCAGTCTGCTCGCCGCGGCGAAAAACGAGCAACTCCTCTACGACATCAGCACGTGGGGTGAGAACACTGGACTCGCCAGCCGGGCCACGTTCTCGCGCAAGAAGGCCACGCTCGAAGAGCACGGCCTGATCGATACCGAGAAGGTGCCGATCGATGTCGGACGGCCGCGTCTGCGCCTCCTTCTCGGCGACGAACGCCTCCACGAAGCCGATACCGACGAGCTCGTCGGCGTCGCTCAGAGCATGCTCTCGACGGCCAGCTCGTAGTCCGTTCGTCTCCCCTCGAATCGCTCCGATCGAGCGCACGAACGTCGGGATCGGACGACGCGAACGTACCGCCACGTCCGGGATCCGATCGGTTCGAACCGGATCATTATATCCTCGGCGCGCCAAGTCGAGCTATGGCCAAATACTCGACCGGAGACGATTCGGGCGGCGGGGGGAGCTGTGAGCTCTGTGGTGCGACCGATCCGGACCTGACGACCGCGACGGTCGCGGGCGCAGAGCTCGATCTCTGTCCGAACTGTCTCGATCACGGCGAGACCGACGATCGCGGCGGGGCGAAGCGCGATCCCGACCGCAGCACCGACCGCGATACCGAGCGCGACCGCCGGCAACGTGCGGCCCGGAACACGGCGAAACTCACCGATCGGAGCGGCGACTCCTCGCGGTGGGAGCGCGAGGGGACCAACTACGACCGCGATCAGCTCCCCTACCTCGTCTCGGGATACGGCGAGCGAGTGGAACGCGCACGCGAGGACGCCGACCTCACCGTCGACGATCTCGCCGACGATCTCGATATCGCCACCGACGACCTCCAGGCGGTTGAGGAGGGTCGTGCGGCACGGGCCGACGTCGGCGGATCGCTCATCAGCGCGCTCGAAGATCACCTCGACGTGACGCTCGCCGACGAGTGAACCGGTAGCGGCGGCATCGACGAGCAGTTTCGACGGAACGCTGGCGAGCCAGTCACCACGGAGCGGGTAATTTTTGCCTGTCGCCGCCGTCCAGCGGGCATGGATCTCACCGACGAACAGCGCGCGATTCGGGACCTCGTCCGGGAGTTCGCCCGCGAGGAGATCAGGCCGGGGGCCGAGCGGGCCGACCGTGACGAAGAGTTCCCCGAGGACGCGTGGGACGGACTCGCCGACCTCGATCTGACCGGGCTCACCGTTCCGGAGGAGTACGGCGGGTTCGACGCCGACACCTTCACCTACAGTCTGGTGAACGAGGAGCTCGCGGGCGGGATGTTGGCGGTGGCGACTGCCCTCTCAGTTCACTGTCTCGCCACATCCTGCATCGCGGAGTTCGGCGACGAAGACCAGCGCGAGCGATGGCTCCCCGAGATGGTCGATGGCCGACCCGTCGGCGCGTTCGCGCTCTCGGAGCCCCACGCCGGCTCGAACCCCGCCGCGATGACGACCGAAGCGCGTCGCGAGGGTGACGAATACGTGATCAACGGAACCAAGCAGTGGATCACGAACGGCGAGCGCGCTGGCGTGGTGATCCTGTTCGCACGGACCGACCGCGACGACCGCGGCTCGATCACGCAGTTCGTCGTCCCGAAAGACACTGAGGGTCTCTCGGTCGGCCCCACGGAGGACAAACTCGGCCTGCGCGCGAGCGACACCACCAGTCTCGAGTTCGACGACGCCCGGATTCCTGCCGAAAACCGACTGACTGAGGAGGGACGCGGTCTCTCGGCGGCGCTCTCGATCCTCACCGGTGGGCGGGTCGCGATCGCCTCGCAAGCCGTCGGCCTCGCCCAGCACGCCCTCGACGAATCGCTTTCGTACGCCGACGAACGCGAGCAGTTCGGCAGCGCGATCGGCGATATCCAGACGATCCAGCACAAGCTCGCGGAGATGCGCACGAAGACTCAGGCTGCACGGCTCCTGACCCGCGACGCCGCACGGCGCGCGGACGCTGGCGAGAGCTATCGCGAGGCCGCGAGCATGGCGAAATATTTCGCGGGCGAGACCGCCGTCGAGGTCGCAAACGAGGCGATCCAGATCCACGGCGGCTACGGCTACACCACGGAGGGCGGCGTCGAGCGGCTCTACCGCGACGCCAAGATCACCACGATCTACGAGGGAACGAGCGAGATCCAGAAGAACGTGATCGCACGCGAACTCCGCGACTGATCCATCCATGTGGATCGAAGCCGACTTCTCCCGGTCGCTGTTTTTCCGGGTATGACTGTCACTATCCCTGACGATGTGGAGGCCGTCGTCTACGATCTCGACGGGACGCTCGTGCGTCTCGCGGTCGACTGGGACGCTGCTGCGGCGGACGCCGCCGCCGCGCTCGACGGCCGAGGGATCGACACCGACGGGATGGACCTCTGGCGGATGCTCGAACGTGCCGACGACCTCGGCCACCGCGACGCGATCGAGGACGCGATCGCCGCCCACGAGCGCGAGGGCGCACGTCGCTCGGAGCGACTGGCGTTCGCCGACGAGATGGTGACCGACCGCCCCGTAGGAATCTGCTCGCTGAACTGCGAGGCCGCCTGCCGGATCGCACTCGATACTCATGGACTCGCCGAGCACGTCGCCTGCGTCGTCGGCCGGGACACCGTCGCAACGTTCAAACCCGACCCCGAATCATTGCTCGCCGCGGTCGAGCGGCTCGATGCGACACCCGAGCGGACGCTATTTATCGGTGATTCCGAAGGTGACGCCGAAACCGCCGATCGGGCGGGAACGCGATTTTCGTACGTCGGCGACGGACCGACGACCTACTGATCCGCCGGCTCCTCGGTCGTCCGACGTGCGTAGCCGTAGACCGCTACTGCGACGAGCACCCAGACGACCGCACCGACCCGGACCGCAAAAGAGAGACGCGCGTTCCACGTGTCGAGCGGCGTGCCGAATGAGAGGACGGCCACGACGGGCGCGCCCACCGCGATCGTGAGCACGAACGTGGTCTGCATGACCCAGCCGTAATCCACCCCCTCGGGGTCGGTGGTCTCGACGAGCTCCGGCACGAATCGACGTTCGCACGCGCGGCGATAAGCCTTTCTCGCCAGATCGCCGATTCGTCGGTCTGATAGTGCTGCACGCGCAGCCTCTGTCCCTCGGGAACGAGCGGTGTGAACCGCTATCGTGGAGTGAGATCGAACGCGTCGGCGAGCAGGTCGTGTGATTCCAGGACGTTGTCGGGGTCGGCGATCTGGTTCTGGATCACGACCTCGTCGACACCGACCTGGTCGGTCATCGTCTCCAGCAGTTCCCGCACCGTCGACGGACTGCCCGAGATCTGGCGGGGCCACTCGCCGGGTTCGATCGGGGTCGGCGTCGGCTCGGGCACCCGCCCGAGTTCTTCAATCGCCTTGTCGGCCGACCGGATCGGCGGCTTGTCGAGCTCGCCGCGCTGGAGTCGCTGTCGGGACGCTTCGGCGGTCGCGCGTCGCCGGGCTGCTTCCTCGTCCGTTGCGGCACAGGTGACGTTCACCGCGAGCGCTCCCGTCGGTTCCTCCGGCCCGGCTCCATACTGGGAGGGTTCGAACCGGTCGCGATAGGTCTCGAACGCGCTGACCGCGGGGCCGGGTCTGATGAACGACGCGAAACAGTACCGCAGTCCCAACTCGCCCGCGATGGCGGCACTCGACGGGCTCGATCCCAGCACCCACACGTCGGGAACGCTGTCACGCGAACGGGCGATCGAGAGGTCGTCGAACGGATGCTCGTCGTCGAACCCGTCGTAGAGGTGGGCCGCGACCTCGTCGATCTTCTCGGCGTGGTCGTCGCTCCGGCGCTGCTGGCTCCGATCTTCCTGCAACGCGCGATCGCTGACGGGGTTCCCCGTTGCTCGCCCGAGTCCCAGATCGATACGGTCGGGTGCGAGCGCGTCGAGCACGCCGAACGATTCCGCTACCTTGTACGGGCTGTAATGGTTGAGCAGCACCGTTCCGGAGCCCACCCGGATCTCGTCGGTTTTCGCGGCGATGTGGGGAATGAGCACCTCGGGCGTGGTGCTCGCGAGCCGGTCGGTGAAATCGTGGTGTTCGGCCACCCAGAAGCGCGAGTAGCCGAGTGCTTCGGCGTGCTGGGCGCGCTCGACGGTGTTCACGAACGCCTCGGTTGCCGTGCCATCCTCCGGTATCGGTGCGAGATCGACGATCGAGAGATCCATTCGTGGTGGTCACTCCGGTGTCGGACGGTCGGTTTCGTCACAGGATCCTGCGAGCGCGACGATCGTAAACGACGGGACGATCACAGGGCGCTTTCGACGCTCTCGTAGGTGTCGATCGTGACACCATCGGCGGTGATCGTCGCGAGCGTGAGTCCGTTGCCGCTGGCGGTATCGCGCTCGGTCGCGCTCTGGACGGCACGGGCTGCGATGGTTTCGGCGTCGTCGACGCTCATCCCCTCGTCGTACTCCTGTTCGAGTACCCCGAGAGCGAACGGCGATCCCGACCCGCTCACGGCGTAGTCCTCCGCCATCACGCTGCCGCCGGGGCCGATGCTATAGACGTGGCTGCCGTCGTCGTCGACGCCGCCGAGCACCGGTTGGACGATGTGAAAGTTCCCGCTCCGCAGGAGGTTCGCAGTGAGGTTCGCGAGCGCTTCCAGACTCATTCCCGTATCGCGACGGGTTTCGTAGAGGCGAACCTCTGCTTGCAGCGAGTTCACGAGCGACTGGGCCGCGCTCACGCTGCCGGCGATGGTGAGCGCCGCCGTCGGATGGACTTCGAGAACTTTCCGGGCATCTTTGCTTGCCACCATGTTCCCGGCGCTCGCGCGCATGTCTGCGGCGAGAACGACGCCGCCCTCGGCCGTCAGGCCGACGGTCGTCGTTCCCGTTTTGAGCTCTTCCCCGTTGCCCGTTCCCTTGGACGGAACGCCAAACTCGGAGGCAGTGGCGTTCGCCTCGATATCGGTCCCCCGTACTGGGTGACTGTCGTCATTCATCGTCGTCCTCGAAATCGATTTCGTCGAGATGCGCTTCGATCTCGTCGTCGTCGAGCGTTCGGTACTGCTCGGTTTCGACGTCGATCGTCGCAATCGTCACCTCGCTCGGCTCGAACGCGTCCCGCACCGACGCGAGCGCCCGGAGCGCCGTGTCGATGCCCCCGTCGAGGTCCGCATCCGCACGGTAGTTCGTTTCGAGGCTGTCGTGGATCGCCTCGCGGTCGGCACCGACGGCGCTCGCCGCCCACTCGGTCGCGGTGCCGGACGGGTCGGTCTCGAAGAGCCGTGGTTCGCCGTCCTCGACGCCCGCGATGAGCAACGAGACGCCGAACGGCCGCGCGCCCCCAGTTTGGGTGTACTCCTGGATGTGATCGGTGACGGCTCCCGCGAGCGTTTCGACGCCGATCGGTTCGCCGTAGCGTAGCCGGTCGACCTGTGCTTGCTGGCGGGCGAAGTCGGTCAACTGTCTCGCGTCGGCGACGTGGCCCGCCGAGCCGACGGCAATGTGATCGTCGACCTTGTGCAGTTTCTCGATGCTCGATTGCTCCATCAGCGGCGACCGAACCCGTTGCTCGGCGACGAGAACGACGCCGTCTTCGGTTCGAACCCCGAGGCTCGGACTGCCCCGCTCGACTGCCTCGCGGGCGTACTCGACCTGATACAGCCGGCCGTCCGGCGAGAAGATCGTGGTTCCGCGGTCGTAGGCTTGCTGCTGGTTTTGTCCTTGCATGACGTGATAGCGCTCCGCTCGAATTCACCAGAGGTTAGTGATTTCTATATATAAATGAACCGGTCGAGGCGGATCTGTCGATACGGTCGTCTGTGACCACAGAAGTGGCCGTTCAACGGTTCTTGCGCCGTCGATTGGATGGTTCGGGTGGAGACTCGAAACCAGCTACATAGCGACTCGGCTTCAGGCAAATACCGAGCGTGGTTCAGCGAGTATCCGACCGGCCGTCGTAGCGGTCGGGGTGGAGTACACGACACTCGGCGATACGGGGATGACCGTGAGCAAGATCTGCCTCGGCTGTATGAGCTTCGGCGGCTCCGGCGGCGGCGAGATGTTCGACTGGACCGTCGACGAGGAGCAAGCCACCGAGGTCATCGATCGTGCGATCGAACTCGGGATCAACTTCTTCGACATCATCAGAACGCGAAGCGTTCTGATTAGCTGTCAGACGTAGTCTGACAACACCGCGAACGTCTACTCCGACGGGGAATCCGAGCGCATCCTCGGCAACGCCCTCGGAGAGTACGACCGTGACGAACAAGTGGTCGCCACGAAGGTCTGGGGCCAGATGCGCGACGACGACCCGAACTCGGGTGGTCTCTCGCGGAAGACGATCGATCAAGAGCTAGAGAACAGCCTTGATAGATTGGGAATGGACACAGTAGACCTCTATCAGATTCATCGCTGGGATCCCGAGACGCCGATCGAGAGGACTCTCGAAGCGCTCGACGACGCCGTTCGGCGGGGAAAGACTCGATATTTGGGCGCGAGTTCGATGTGGGCCCACCAGTTCGCCGAGGCGCTGCACACGAGCGATCGGTTGGGACTCGATCGGTTCGTGACGATGCAGAATCACTACAACCTCGTTTATCGCGAGGAAGAGCGAGAGATGCTGCCACTCTCTCGAACGGAGAACGTCGGCGTCATCCCGTGGTCGCCGTTCGCGGGTGGCTATCTCGCCCGCCCCCACGAGGAGGCCGACGAGATGCGCGAGATGACTGCGGATCGATACGACACCCTACAGAGCAGAGAAATCAACGAGCGCGTCCAGGAGATCGCCGACGAGAAGGGTGCCAGCATGAGCCAGATCGGGCTGGCGTGGTTGCTCCACAAAGACGGCGTGACCGCACCGATCTACGGCACGTCGAGCGTCGAGCACTTAGAGGACGCGGTCGAGGCGGTCGAGGCGGTCGAGCTCGATCTCTCGGATAGCGACATCGAGTACCTCGAAGAGCCGTACGAGCCGATGGCCGTTCTCGGCCACGAGTAGCGGGCTGCCACGGCGAGACCGTCCCGAGAGACGGCACCCTCCACAGAAACGCCGATTCTCGGCTGCTCGCGGTGCGGATTCGGAGCCGTTTACTCCCGTCACGTGTGACGGTCGCCCATGCCGACGACTGTGCGGGAGTTCCGCGTGCGGGCCGATGGTGAGGCACCACTCACGATGTTGACTGCCTACGACGCGCCGACGGCGGCGGCCTGCGAGGCTGCGGGTGTCGACGCGATCCTCGTCGGCGACAGCATGGGCAACGCCGCGCTCGGGTACGACTCGACGCTGCCCGTCACCGTCGAGGAGGTCGCGAGCCGGACCGGCGCGGTCGCGCGTGCCACCGACGAACCGCTCGTGATCGCCGACATGCCCTTTCTCAGTTTCGGTGTCAACGAAGCGGAGAGCCTCAAGAACGCCGGCCGAATGCTGAAAGAGGAGGGCGCACACGCGGTCAAAATCGAGAGCGGGTCGCATACTGTGGGGTTGACCGAACGGCTCGCTGCGGTCGGGATTCCGGTGATGGCTCATCTCGGTCTCACTCCGCAGAAGGTCAACCAGCTTGGATACAGTCGCCAGGGTACGTCTCGGGAGGCCGCGAACGAGATCGCCGCGCTCGCACGCGAGCACGAGGACGCGGGTGCGTTCGCGCTCGTACTCGAACACGTCCCGGCGAACCTTGCGACTCAGGTCACGGAGGACCTCTCGATCCCCACCATCGGGATCGGGGCCGGGCCCGACTGTGACGGCCAGGTGCTCGTCGCCAACGACGTGCTCGGATTGGACGATCAACAGCCGCCCTTCGCCGAGGCGTTTGGCGACGTCCGTGGCGAGATGGAAAAAGCGGTGTCGGGTTACGTCGAAGCGGTCGAGGACGGTGAGTTCCCGGCCGAGGAACACAGTCACGTCGAGTCGGATTTGGACGACCTCTACTGAGGCGGCCAGCGGCGGCCGCCGAGCGGTTGCGGTGCTGTGCCTGGCGGATGAAGGGCGAACGAGCGAAGCGAGTGAGGGCTTCGGCGGTGCTGTGCGGTTGTGGAAAGCGCCAGTGGTCGTATCGCGAGCGAACGAGTAAAGCGAGTGAGCGAGCGGGTCGAGGAGTGACCGTAGGGAACGACGAGACTTTTGGTGGAGATTTTGCAAGCGAGCGGTCGAAGGCCGCGAGCGTAGCAAAAGGTCCTACATGTAGCCGAGGTCGCGCAGGCGCTCCATCAGGTCCTCTTTGTCCTGGGCGCGGCCTGCGCGCTCGGTCGTGCCTTCGAGGTCCTGGAGCCACGCCGGATCCTCGTCGGACTTTTCGGTACTCACTTCGCTACCGAGCGACCGGAAGCCAGCGAAGTACTTCGGGCTGATCGGGATATCCTCGTTGGTGAGGCCGTTCGGAAGGTCGTCGGCGCTCTGGGGGACGTAGCCCTCGTCGGGGTACTCCGCAACGGTCTCGGGCACCGCGAAGTTCCAGAAGGCGTCCCAGACGTCGCGCTCGGCGAAGTGGAGGATCGGCTGGATGCGGTCGTGGGGCGGGAAGAGGTCGGGATCGTGGCGCGGGCTGAAGAAGGTCTCGTCGGCGCGGGCCTCCTGTTCGTCCCAGCGAACGCCCGAGATGACGCCGTCGACACCGTACTCCTCGAGGGCGTCGTTGAGCGCCACGGTTTTCAGGAGGTGATTGCCGACGTAGGTGTCGAGCAGGAACGGGAACGTGTCTTCCTCGTATTCGAGGATGTTCCGGACGTGGTGCTGGTTGTGCTCGGAGAGGTCCTCGATGGGGATGTCGTCACCAGGTTCGAGTCCGTGCTCGTCGACGTACTCGCCGACGTCCTCGTTGCGCGCGTAGCGCACCTCGAGGTCCCACTCGTCGGCCCACTTCTCGACGAAGTCGTGGATCTCGTCGAAGTGCTGGTAGTGGTCGATGAAGATCGCGGGCGGCACGTCGAGATCGAAGCGCTCGGCGACCTCCTTGATGAAGTACAGCGTGAGCGTCGAGTCCTTCCCGCCGGTCCACATCACCGCGGGGTTCTCGTACTGTTCGAGGCCGCGCTTGGTGACCTCGATCGCCTTCTCGAGTTTGTCTTCGATACTCGGGTAATCCTCGGGGTCTTCGCCCTCGCCGTCGGTGTAGTCGACGTCGAGGTAGTCGGGAAACTCGTCGGACATTTCGTAATGAGATATAATTACCGGCGTAAAAGTCCTTGTGGCTTCGGTTCGGTGTGCTGCGTGCGCTCACACCGCGCGCCCGTCCGCTAGCGGTTCATCGCTCGGTACTTACCGTGCTGGACCCCGACGAACAGCGTCAGGAGGCCGAACACGAACAGGCCGCCGAGCACCATCATGATCGTACTCGTCGTCATCGGGCTCATGAACGTCCCGATGGCGATGACGGCGAACAGCACGACGAAGACGCCAGCGGTCTTCGGGAGATCGAACTCCATGTCCTTCCTTCGAGTGCCGCGAGAATAAGCGTTCGTAAACCGGTCGCCCGCCGCCGATCGTGGGTGTTACCAGGGCGCGAAGTCGGGGTCGACCTGCCGTTCTTTCCTGTCGATCCCGTCGATCGTTGCGATGTCCTCGTCGTCGAGGTCGACCGCGAGCGAGTTCCAGTTGTCCTCGATGTGGTCTTTCCCTGTGGCTTTCGGGATCGTCGTCACGCCCTTCTCGCGAAGCCACGCGAGGCTGATCTGGGCCGCGCTGGCGTCGTGTTTCTCGGCGATGTCGGTGAGTTCGTCGACCTCGAAGACTTCGCCGCGTGCGAGCGGCGAGTATGCCACGAGTTCGATGTCGTGGTCGTCGCAGTAGCTTCGGAGCTCGTCCTGTGGGAGCAGCGGATGGCACTCGACCTGGTTCGCGAAGATCGGCTCGTCGAGCACCTCGCTAGCGGTGTCGAGATGCTCGGGCTCGAAGTTCGAGACGCCGATCCGGTCGATCGCACCGCGGTCTTTCAGCTCGGCGAACGCCGGCAGGGTGTCCTCGGCGTCGTATTCGTCGGCCGGCCAGTGGGCGTAGAGCAGGTCGACAGACTCCACGTCGAGCTCGTCGAGGCTCTCGGTCGTGCTGTGGATCACGTCGTCGTAGCTCAGGTTCTCGGTCCAGACCTTCGTCGCGAGGAAGACATCCTTACGCGGGACATCCGCCCCCTCGATCCCCTCGCCGACGCTCTCCTCGTTGCCGTACGCCTGGGCGGTGTCGATGTGTCGATACCCCATCTCCAGGGCGGTTCGGACGCTTTCGACGCACTGTTCGGGGTCCTCGTTCTGCCACGTGCCGAGGCCCAGCATCGGCATCTCGTCGGCGCGCGGGACGCTCTCGGGACGAAGTTGCTCTTGAGACATACACCGAGTGAAAGGGCTGGCGACCGAAAAGCCGTTCGGGAACCGGAGAAACGGGCTGACTTTGTGGCGGTTGCGGGACGGCGGCGGTGGCGGTGCGGTAGCGGTTCCTGGCGTCCTGCGGTCGCGGAGCGACCGCAGGGCTCAGGAGAGCGTCGCTCTCCTGGCGGATGACGGGCGAGGACGCGAGCGTCGGGCGGCGCTTACTACGTTCACGCCGCCAAGCGAACGAGGAGCGAAGCGACCCGTGAGTTGTGAGCGAGCGCCTGAGGGCTTTGGCGGCGCTGTGCGGTCCTGGTGGATCGAGGGCGAGGCCCGCTCTGCGGGCCGAGGGCTCGGGCGGTGCTGTGCGGTTGTGGGGGTAACTAGTGGTTGTACCGCGAGCGAACGAAGTGAGCGAGCGGGTGTTTTTGATCCACATTTTCGCGAGGGGTTGAGCGCCGCGAGGCGGCGGAGCCGCCTCGGCCCGTGCGAGCGGGCGAAGCCCGCGAGCAGACGACCGAAGGGAGCGCGAACCCCCGAAGTAAAAAGGTGGGTCCTAGAGCGAACTCTTGATCTTCTCGAAGAACCCTTCTGAAACCTCGACTTCCTCGCCGCCGGCCTCGGCGAACGCTTCGAGCGCCTCGCGCTGTTCGTCGTTCATCTCCTCGGGCGTCACGATCTGTACCTCCACGAAGAGGTCGCCGTTGCCACGTCGGCGCAGCCGGGGCATCCCCTTTCCTTCGAGCCGGAACGTCTCGCCGCTTTGGGTGGCCGACGGGATGTCCATTTCGACGCTGCCATCGAGAGTGGGTACCTCGACGGTGGTGCCGAAAGTTGCCTGTGGGAACGAGATCGCGGCCCGGTGGGCGAGATCGTCGCCGTCGCGGTCGAAGTCGGGATGCTTGCGGATACTGATCTCGATCAGGAGATCGCCGTTGGGGCCACCGTTCTCGCCGGGTGCACCCTCACGCTCCATCCGGAGGCTCTGACCGTCTCGAATCCCAGGCGGAACTTCGACAGACAGGGTGGCCTCGTTGCGAATCTGGCCGTCGCCGGTACACGTCGAACAGGTTTCGCTGTAGAGGGTCCCCTCGCCCTCACATCGGCGACAGGTCTGGGTTTGCTGGACCCGTCCGAGGGGAGTTTGCTGGACCTGCGTGGTCTGGCCGCGCCCCTCACACTCGGGACAGGTCTCGGTGTCGGCGCTGTCGGGGTGGCCCGATCCACCGCAGTCGTGGCAGGTCTCGGGTCGCGCGACCGTGAACTGCTTTTCGACACCCTCGTAGGCCTCTTCGAGTTCGATCGCGAGATCGGTCCGGAGGTCGGGGCCCTGGCGCGGACCGCTTCGGCCGCCCCCGCCGCCCGCACCACCGCCGAAGAACTGCTCGAAGATGTCGCCGAGACCGCCGCCTCCGCCACCCATCCCACCCGCGCCGCCCATGCCGCCGAACGGATCGCCACCCATGCCGCCCATCCCGCCCGCGCCACCCGCACCGCCGCCGTCGAACCCGCCGCGCTTTTCCGCCTGCTCGAAGCGCTCGTGCCCCATCTGGTCGTAGGCCTGGCGCTTCTGGTCGTCGGTCAACACTTCTTTTGCCTGCTTTGCCTGCTTGAACTTCTCGTCGGCGTTCGGGTCGTCGGAGACGTCGGGATGGTACTCGGCGGCTTTCTTCCGATAGGCCTGCTTGATCTCGTCGTCGCTCGCGTCGCGGGAGACGCCGAGCACCGAATAGAAGTCCTCGCTCATTGGGTTGAACAGGAGTAATGGATTGAGACACTTGAAAAGAACGGGTTCGGCCGGTGCCACGAATCGGACGGACGACCCACCCGAACAGCTATTGCAAGCCGTGTACTTATGATTTCACGAATGAGTACCATCTCCGAACTCTCGATCGGGGCGTCCGCGTTCGCGCTCGGCGAGACCCTCGAAGCGATCCCCGAGGCGACGTTCGACATCGAGCGCGTCGTCGCCCACGAAGCCGAGCGCGTCATGCCGTTCGTGTGGGCGACCGCCCCCGATCGCGACGCACTCGAAGCTGCTTTCGCCGACGATTCGAGTGTAGCCAACGTCGAACGCCTCTCGGATCTCGACGACGAGTGGCTCTATCGAATGGAGTGGGTCTCGCAAGTCCAGTTCGTCGTCCACGCGATCACCGAGGAGGGCGCGACGATCCTGAATGCACAGACAGAGACCGGGCGCTGGCAGCTCCGCGTGCTGTTTCCCGACCGTGACGCACTCTCACGAACCTACTCCTTCTGCGAGGAGCACGATCTCGACATCGACATCGAGACGATCTACGAGATGGACAACGAGCGCCACGGACGGTTCGGGCTGACCGACGACCAATCCGCGACGCTGACCGAGGCGTTCGAGCACGGGTTCTACGAGGTACCTCGGGGAATCTCGGTCGCTGATCTCGCCGACGAACTCGATATCTCCCATCAGGCGCTCTCCGAACGGTTCCGCCGTGCGCACGGCACGCTCATCGAGAACTCCCTCGTCATCGGTCGCGAGCGCGACGACGAATCGCGGGCTGCGCCCGAGATGTAGCCCTCATCTCCCGAGCCACGTTGGCGACGAGTGCCGCGAGAGACGACCGTTTTTTATAATCCGACGGATAACGGAAGGGACAATGACAGCCGAACAGTACGACGTCGTGGTCGTCGGGGCCGGGACCGCCGGCGCGTTCGCCGCTGCGACCGCTGCACGAGAGGGGGTCTCGACCGTGATCGTCGAGCGCAAGTCCGCGGACGACGTCGGCGACATCGCCTGCGGCGACGCGATCAAGGGGACCAGCACGTTTCCCGATGTGATGGATCTCGACTATCTCCGCGAGGAATCGTTCACCAACGACCAGGTCACGAAAGCTCGTTTCGAGAACCCACAGACCGACGACCATATCGACGTCCCGCTTCCCGGCAACGGCGCGGTCGTCGATCGGAAACGCTACGGCGAGGTGATCGTCGAGGAGACCGAACGCGCCGGTGCAGAGCTCCACTGCGACACCGTCGTCAAGGACGTCATTCAGGAAGACGGCCGTGTGAGAGGCGTCGAGACGGTCCGGAAGGGCAACTCGACGACCTACGAGGCCGACGTGGTGATCGACGCTGCGGGCTCGCTCTCCCTCCTCCAAGACAAAGTGGACTTCGAGGGAACGACGTTCGACACCAACGTCAACTACTCGCAGTTCTGTTCTGCCTACCGCGAGGTCGTCGAGGTCGATTCACCTGTGGACTGGGACGACTCGCTCGTGTTCAAACCCACCGAGGAGCTCGGCTATCTCTGGTACTTCCCCCGAACCAGCACCGAGATCAACGCCGGGCTGGGGTTCCAGATGAACAAATCGCCGATGGAACTGGTCGAGGTCCTGAAAGACGATCTTCGACAGCGCCCGGAGTTCGAGAACGCGACGGTCAAGAGCAAGCTCGGGGCCGCGCTCCCGACCCGTCGGCCGTACGATTCGGCGGTCGCGCCGGGGTTCATGGCGGTCGGCGACGCCGCAGCCCACGTCAACCCCACCACCGGTGGCGGGATTCCCGGTGCGGCGAAGGCCGGCCATTGGGCCGCGAAGAAGGCTGTCGAGGCCGTCTCGTCGGGTGACGCGAGCGAACAGCAGCTCTGGGAGTACAACTACAAGGTGATGCGCGACTTCGGCAAGCGCTTCGCTGCGATGGACATCTACAACATCTTCGGCGGCGCGAACGACGTCGACGATCTCGTGAGCATTCTGACCTCGATGCCGAGCCAGCAGATCATCGACGCGCTCGGCAAGGAGGGTACCGCCTCGATGGGGATCGGTCTCAAACTCAAGACCATCCTCAAGACCCACGGCCACTGGGAGACGCTGTACGATCTCTACAAGGCCCAGGGCAAGGCCGCCGAGGTCAAGGAACTCTACGACGACTACCCCTCCTCGCCGAGCGAGTTCGACGCGTGGCAGACAGCCCGTGACAGCCTCATGGACGAGGTGTACGAGCTTACCGGCGCTGACCCCAAGTACTAACCTCCCACTTTTTTACAGAGGGTCCTCCCTCGCGCCTCCGGCGCTCGGTCGAACCCCCTCCAAAAACCTGGACTAAAAATACCCGCTCGCTCACTTCGTTCACTCGCGGTGGAACTGCTGGTACGTTCCGCGACTGCACCGCTCTGCAACCGCGCAGCACCGCCCGAGCCCTCGGCACTCCCTGCGGTCGTGCCTTCGCCCTCGATCCACCGAGGCCCGCACCGCCACCGCTCCGCAACCGCTACCGCAGCCGCTGCCGCACTCGCCGGCGACAAGCAGACACAAGTATCGCAGGAAGCTACCGTGTCCATGACCGATACGGATGACGCCGTCGAGACGTTCCTGGACCAGGCTGACTCGGTGTTCGAGGACTACGAGAACGGCTACGTCGACCCCGACGCCGCCCTTTCGACGCTCGAACACCACGTCGAGACGCTCCGCGAGGAAACCGACTGACCTCACGCGAAACACGAACAGTTATCGGACTCGACGCCGCGCGTCGAATCATGGCGAACTTTTCCGACCGAGTGGATCGGATCTCGATCAGCGGGATCCGCGAGGTGTTCGAGGCGGCGGGCGGCGACGCGATCAATCTCGGCCTCGGCCAGCCCGACTTCCCGACGCCCGAGCACGTCCGCCAGGCGGCGGTCGACGCCATCGAGAGCGGCGCGACCGACGGTTACACCTCGAACGCGGGGACTGACGGCCTCTGCGAGGCGATCAGCGAGAAACACGCCCGCGACAACGCCTTCGACGTCGGCCCCGATCAGGTGATCGCGACTGCGGGTGGGAGCGAGGCGCTCCACCTCGCGATGGAGGCCCACGTGAGCGCTGGCGAGGAGGTCATCTTCCCCGACCCCGGGTTCGTCGCCTACAATGCCCTCACCCACCTCGCTGGCGGGGTCCCGAACCCGATCGAACTCCGCGACGACCTCACGATGAGTCCCGAGACAGTGGAAGCGGCCATCACCGACGACACCGCGGCGTTCGTGGTGAACAGTCCCGCGAACCCGACTGGTGCGGTCCAGAGCGAAGAAGACATGCGGGAGTTCGCACGAATCGCCGACGAGCACGACGTGCTCTGTATCTCCGACGAGGTGTACGAACACATCGTCTTCGACGGCAGCCACTACTCGCCGATGGACTTCGCCGAGTCGGACAACGTCGTGGTGGTGAACGCGTGTTCGAAGGCGTACTCGATGACGGGCTGGCGGCTCGGCTGGATCGCCGGCTCCGACCGCCGGATCGACCGAATGCTCCGAGTCCACCAGTACGTCCAGGCCTGCGCGAGCGCGCCCGCCCAGTACGCCGCCGAGGCCGCCCTTTCCGGCCCGCAGGATCGCGTCCACGAGATGGTCGACGCCTTCGAGGAGCGCCGCGACGTGCTGCTCGACGGTCTCGCCGACGCCGGCCTCGACACCCCGACTCCGCAGGGCGCGTTCTACGCCATGCCCGAGGCCCCCGAGGGCTGGGTCGACGAGTGTCTCGATCGCGGGGTGGTCGTCGTGCCCGGCGAAGCGTTCGGCGACGGCGGCGATGGCTACGCCCGGATCTCCTACGCCGCCGGTATCGAGGACTTGAAAGACGCACTCGAAATCATGAACGACGCCGCAAGCGCGGTTCGCTGACGTCGCTAACGCCTCTTTCGCGAGCGCTGCTTTCCACGAAATATCGTAATCGATAGTGGTTGATACATCATAATATATTCATTCACATTCGGGTTATTCTCTGTGTGATTGTTGGTCGAGCGGACCGAACGACGACGGACCGGAGCGACCGAGACCGATTGTGGATCGAAAACATCGGAAATGTGATGAGTATCTGCGGTGGTGGACGATGGGGATAGCCGACCGGTTGGTGAACGCCGAGCACGAGCACAGCACCTTCGTCTACGTCATGGCGGGGATCGCCGCGCTCAACGGGTTGCTGTTCGGCTTCGATGTCGGCGTCATTTCGGGGGCGCTGTTGTACATCGACCAGACGTTCACACTGTCGCCGTTTCTGGAGGGGGTCGTCACCAGCAGCGTGCTCGTGGGGGCGATGATCGGTGCGGCGACCGGCGGAACGTTGGCCGACCGGTTCGGTCGTCGCCGGCTGACGCTCGCGGGCGCGATCGTGTTCTTCGTCGGCTCGTTCGGGATGGCGCTGTCGCCGACCGTCGCGTGGCTCATCGTCTGGCGGGTCATCGAGGGCGTCGCCGTCGGCGTCGCGTCGATCGTCGGCCCGCTGTTGATCTCCGAGACGGCTCCCTCCGACATCCGGGGCGCGCTCGGCTTCCTCCAGCAGCTGATGATCACGATCGGGATCTTGTTGGCGTACGTCGTCAACTACGCCTTCGCGCCCGAGTTCCTCGGGATCATCGGCTGGCGCTGGATGCTGTGGTTCGGCGCAGTGCCTGCGGCAGTGTTGGCAGTCGGGACGTACTTCCTCCCCGAGAGCCCACGCTGGCTCGTCGAAAACGACCGACTCGACGAGGCGAGAGGCGTGCTCGCTCGGGTCCGCGGCACCGACGATATCGACGAGGAGATCGAGCACATCCGCGAGGTCAGCGAAACCGAGGCGGAAGGCGATCTCTCGGACCTGCTCGAACCGTGGGTTCGTCCGGCGCTCATCGTCGGCGTCGGCCTCGCGATCATCCAGCAGGTGAGCGGCATCAACACCATCATCTACTACGCGCCGACGATCCTCAACAATATCGGGTTCAACGACATCGCCTCGATCGTCGGCACTGTCGGCGTCGGCACGGTCAACGTCCTCTTGACTGTTGTCGCCATCCTCTTCGTGGATCGCGTGGGTCGGCGACCGCTGTTGCTCGTCGGCACCGGCGGGATGACGGTAATGCTCGGCATTTTGGGACTCGGCTTCTTCCTGCCGGGACTGTCGGGGGTCGTCGGCTACGTGACGCTTGCGAGCATGATCGGCTACGTTGCGTTCTACGCGATCAGTCTCGGGCCGGTGTTCTGGCTGCTCATCTCGGAGATCTACCCGCTCCGTATCCGCGGGACCGCCGAGGGCGTCGCCAGCGTCTTCAACTGGGGAGCGAACTTCCTCGTCGCGTTGACCTTCCTCCCGCTGATCAACCGGCTCGGCGAGGGCCCTTCGTTCTGGCTGCTCGGTGGGTTCTGCCTCCTCGCGTTCGTGTTCGTCTACTCGCGCGTCCCCGAGACGATGGGCCGCTCGCTCGAAGACATCGAGGCCGACCTCCGCGAGAACGCGATGGTGGGCCCGGATCGGGAGCGATCGCCCGACCCCGCGTCCAACGACTGATGCGCCGGCAGTAACGCGCGTTTCAAGAATCGACGCGCGTTCGCACACCGACTGCTGTGGCGTCGAAACGCCACACTCTGGCCGCACAACTATGTGACGGGGACTCGAACGTGGGTGTATGGCTATCGCCCGCCACGAGCAGGGAACGCGAGCCGATCTCGCCGCACTCGCGTCG
The DNA here is from genome assembly GCF_000336915.1 of Halococcus saccharolyticus DSM 5350. Taxonomy (NCBI): domain Archaea; kingdom Methanobacteriati; phylum Methanobacteriota; class Halobacteria; order Halobacteriales; family Halococcaceae; genus Halococcus; species Halococcus saccharolyticus. The sequence continues at coordinate 184,588 of NZ_AOMD01000018.1, forward strand.
CAGGTTCATCCGGTCTTCATGCTCCCACCGCTCGCGGCGTCGTGGTTCGGCGCGGCACTCGCTCCCAGTCTCTCGCTGGCCGCCGGTGTCGTCCACATGGTGGCGATGTTCTGTGCGGTCTACACCGCCCACGTCAAGGACGGCTACGTCGACTTCTACGTCCGGAACGAGGACGACGACCACCCGCTCACGATGGGAGGTTGTCGGCTGGGACTCGCGCTTGCGACGACCGGGTTTGCGGCGTGTCTCGGCTGGCTCTGGCTCGCGATCGGGCTCGGTGCGATGCTCGTCACGCTGCCAGCGTGGTTCGTCGGCTACCTCCATGCGCCTCAACTCGACATGCACCCCGTGGGTGCGACCGCGGGCTATCCAGCCGGGATCGCGCTCTCGATCCTCGGTGGGTACTACGTTCAAACGGGCACGCTCTCGGTGCCAGCGATTGCGTTCGCGGTGGTGTTCCTCATCCTCCTCTCGGGGATCAAGGTTATCGACGACGCGAAGGACCAATCCTACGATCGTTCGATCGACAAGCGGACCGTCGCCGTGATGCTCGGTCGGGCGCGCGCTCGCCGGGTCGCATACGGCCTCGTCATACTTGCGCTCGTGGGTGTGCTCGTGGGTGCGACCGCTGGCGTGTTTCCGCCGAGCACTGCCCTCGCAGCCGTCGCGTTCGCCGGTGTCGCTGTGACAACCCGCCGGCTCGAACCGCGACGTGCGACCGAGGTGTTGATGCGCGGTTCCTACGTGTTTCTCGGGCTGCTCTTCCTCGCCGTGTGGTTCCGGCCGCTTCACGGTTAGATCGGGCCGTTCTTCCCACCCGTACTAGGCAACCACAACACCGAAACATGCCCCCCGTGAACCGGGTGTGGATGACCGACACTCGCTCCAACGACGACCCAAACGACACCGACCGAGCAGCCACCGACGGTGGCACGGACGAAACAGCTGAGACACCGATCGAGGCCGACGTCGTCGACGACGTTGCTGAAGACGAAACCGTTCCCCGAGATGGACTCGTCGACGCGCTCGTGGTGCTCAACGCCTCACTCATCGGTTCACACTCGACCTACGAGCGCGAATACGAGTACGTCACCGTCGACGGCGTTCGCGGCTACGTCGTTGATGCGGATGTGTGGGGACGGCTCCGCGAAGAGCACGATCTCGATTCGCGGCTCGCGGCGGCCGCACAGCGCGCCCACACCGCCCAGACCGAGCGACTGCTCGCGGCGGCCGACGACGACCGTACGACCATCGATGCGGGGATCGTCGTCGGGATCGACACGGCCGAAGTGATGAACTGACTGGCCGACGCCCCTGGCGCACTCACTCGGCGAGGGCGCTCGCCACGCGGTGACACCGATCGATCCATCGCCGCTGGTGGGTCTCGTGACTCACGACCCGGCCGGCGAAATCGGCCAGCGACGTGATTCCCTTTCGTTCGCACCACGCGACGCAGTCGGCGTACAGTTCTAGTGGATGATCCTCGTCGGTTACATCGTGGACCCAGAGTTCGTTCGCGCCGGCGAGATGAGCGAGGAAGGCACGAGTATGACCGTCGATGAGAACGGGTTCATCGCGGTCCGGAAACGCCGATGCGCCGCACAGAACGGGCAGCGGGTCGTACTGAGGTTCGTCGAAATCGAACCAGGCGGTCGCGGTGTGGAGCTTCCGATCCGAGAGGCAAAGTTGAGTCGGCTGTGGGTCGCCGATCGGCACCCGGAACGTCCTCGTCATCCTACCGCCATACTATTTCGCGGTGCTCACGATCTTCACCACGTCACCCTCCGCGAGTTCGTGGTCGTCGCCGATCTCCCGGTTCGAGCGTGCGTCCACCGCGTGAAGGTATCCCTCACCGATGTCCGAATGCACCGCAAAGGCGAGGTCGCGCGGCGTCGACCCACGGGGGACGAGGAAGGCGTCGGGGAGGGTGTTCTCCTGGCCGTCGGTCCACTTCGACTCGTTCTGGACCGGGTAGACGGTGATGAAGTCGAGCAGGTCGTACACCGCCTCGTTTAGCGCGCGCTGGACGCCGGTCCCGCCGTACGCCTCGACGACGTCTTCGACTGTTTCGAGCCCCGCACGCTGGCCCGCCGAGAGATCGCCCACGACCGCGAACTCGCTATCGCCGGGGTCGTACTCGATTACGCCCGCCTCGGCCCCGCGCCGGAGCGCGAGTTCGCCGTCCGCGGTCGCCGGGATCGCGCGTTCGGCGGCCGCGGCCAAGCGATCGAGGTTATCCGCGGGCGCGACATCGGCCTTGTTCGCCACGACGACGAGCGGTTTGGTCCGCGCGCGGATCTCGCGGGCGAGCGCGAGCCGGTCGTCGTCGGTCCACTCGCGTGGATCGGGCGGGTAGTCGAGTGTGCGCAGCGTCGCCGCGATCGCGGGCTCGCTCGCACCCACGCCGGACAGCAGCTCCGCGAGGTGGTCGTCGATCGCGAACCCGGGCGAGCGAGATCCGCGCTCGACGGTCTCCCAGTTGCGCTCGACGATCCCTGCGAGCCAGCGCTCGATCTCGCTCGCGATGAAATCCACGTCCTCGACGGGATCGTGATCGCCGACTTCGACCGGCTCGCCCTCGGCGTTCGTCCCGCCCGAGGCGTCGACGACGTTCAGGATGACGTCCGCAGTCGTCAACTCGTCGAGGAACTGATTGCCCAGCCCTCGTCCCTCGTGTGCGCCCGGGACGAGGCCCGCGACATCCAGGAGTTCGACCGGGACGTACCGCTTGCCGTCACGGCAGTGCTCGCTGTCGCAGCGTTCCTCACGATCGAGACAGGGACAGTCGGTCCGCACATACGAGACGCCACGATTCGCGTCGATCGTCGTGAACGGATAGTTGGCGACGTCGACCTCGGTCATGGTCGCCGCTTTGAAGAAGGTAGATTTGCCGGCGTTTGGCTTGCCGGCGAGCGCGAGCGAGAGCATGGCGCGCCTACTCGGGCGGTGTGAAACTGCCTTTCGGTTCTTCGGATTCCTCCGGATCGCGCGTTTCCGACTCCTCTGCACCCTCGGGATCGTCCACCGCCGGTTCCGCAGGCTCGCTCGCCTCCGGCTCGGCCTCCCGAATCACCGGTTCCGGAGGCTCCTCGTCGGCCGCGTCCGCTTCCCCGTTGTCTGCCGCCACCGATTTGCCTTCCGTCGACGATTCCGACCCGTCTTCGTCGGCGATGTTTTCCGTGTTCGCTCTGGTATCGATGGCTTCGATCGCCGGGATCGGCTCGGTTCGATCCACGTCCTCCGTCGGCTCGTCGGAGTCCTCGGAGTCGTCGGGATCGCTTGCCTCCATTCCGGCGTCTTCGCTCGGGCCGTCCTCTCCGATGCGCTCTCCACGGTCGTTCTCGGCGGGGTCGGGGACTTCATCGTTCGCCTCGGCGGCCGATCCGGGAGCGGTCGTGAGTGGGTTCCCTTCGCGGACGATCGTCATCTCGCCGCGAGCCCGCATCGCGCCCTCGACCACCGCACCCTCGTGGAGACGGAGCTGTTCGCACGCGATGTCGCCGCGAACCTGCGCGTCGGCGGCGACCTCGACCGCGCCACCGCGGGTCGTGACGTCGCCGTGGACCGTCGTCCCGCTCTCGATCGTGATCGATTCGCGCGCCCGGAGACTGCCGAATATCTCGGTACGCTCGCCGACCGTGATCGATGCCGCGCGGAGGTTGCCGTGGAGCCGACAGTCGGTCCCGACCTCGGCGGGTGTCGAGACCCGCCACGCGTCGTCGGTCACGTCGGCGTTCCGCGGGATCACGAGCGGCTCTCCGTCCCCTTCGTCGAACACCTCGGAAACGACGTCCTCCGCCATGTCCTCCTCGCCGATGTGGAGGAGATGGGTAAGGTAGGTGAAGAGGAACACGAGCGTCGGCACCGGGTTCCGAATCACGATCCAGCCGTTGGCGTCGAACCCCTCCTCGATCGTGACGTCGTCACCGATATCGAGATCGCCCGCGACTACGAGCTGGCCGTCGATGGTGACACGTTCGCCGATGTAGGCGTCCGCGCCCGCGAGTACGTTCCCCCCGATCTCACACCACGTGTCGAGCCGGCAGTCCGCGTCCGCCTCGACGTCACCGGCGATCGTCACGCGCTCGCCGGCGATCACGTTCCGGCCGCGGACGCCGAGCGCGATCTCGCTCTGTGTACCGACGATCACGTCCCGGTCGGTCACGATGGCGTGCTCTTCGACGGTGGTTCCATCGGGGACGACGAGCGCGGCGAGCGGGTCCGAGCGGAGCGACACACCGACGGTTCGGTGGGGGTGCGTAATAAATCCAATCCGTCTGTCGGCCACGGCCCGCCGCTCGCCCGCGAGCAACCAGAGAGGACGAGCGATTTTTACCGGCGAGCGACGAACCTCGGCTATGACTGTTCTATCGTTCGACGAGGAGGGTGTCGACGTGATCTACGAGGGCACCGAGTTCCGGCTCGAACGCACACTCGTCGAGGACGCCGTCGACAAGCCGTATCCCGAGATCACCGACCACGAGGTGCTCCAGATCGTCGAACCCGATCCGGTGTTGTCGGGGGAGCCACGCCGCATCGGCGACATCACTGCGTGAGGCCGAGACGTCCCCTGGCGATCGCGTTTCGGGCCGGCGATCACTCTTCTTCGTCGTCGGTGGTCGAGAGCCCCTCGTCACCGCGGTTGAGTGCGCGGGGAGCGTCGACGCGTGTGGAGTAGCCGTCGAACCAGCGGGCGATCCGCTCGATCCGATCGACGACGTGGGCGGGTTCGCCTGAGCGTGACAGTTCGTGGCCCTCGCGCGGGTAGCGCACCAGCCGGGTGTCGACGCCGTTTTTCTTGAGGAAGAGGTAGAACATCTCGCCGTTGTTGACCGGCACACGATAGTCGTCCTCGGCGTGAATCAAGAGCGTCGGGGTGTCGACTGCATCGACGTGGGCGACGGGTGAGTGCTCCCAGAGGAACGTGGGCTCTTCCCACGGTCTGGTGTCGAAATCCCACTCGACCAGCTTGAACGCGTCCGTCGATCCGTAAAACGAGAGCAGGTCGTACACGCCGCGCTGAGCGACCGCAGCCTGGAACCGATCGGTATGGCCCACGATCCAACCGGTCATGAACCCGCCGAACGAGCCGCCGGTGACGTAACACTCCTCGCCGTCGATGTCCTCGCGATCCGTGACCCGCTCCACGCCGGCGAGAACGTCCCCCATCGTCACCGCTCCCCAGTCGCGCTCGATAGCGGCGGTGAACGCCTGCCCATATCCTGTCGATCCTCTCGGGTTCGACCAGAACACGGCGTACCCGCGGGCGGCGAGCGTCTGGAACTCGTGCCACATCGTCCCCGCCGCCGTCCACATCGCGTGTGGCCCGCCGTGAATCTGGGTTATGAGTGGGTACGGTTCGTCGGCGTCGGATGATCGGTCGGCCTCTTGATCGGCGACGTCGGGCGGTGTCAGCACCCACCCCTCGATCGTCGGCCCGTCGTCGGCCGTAAATCTGATCAGCTCGGGTTCGCCGACGGCGTGATCCGCGAGATACGCCTCGTTCACCCGCGTCAGCCGGGTCGTGGTCGCTCCTTCGTGAACGAACACGTCGCCGGGGTGATCCCATTCGCTCCGGACGAACGCGACCCGCCCGCCGTCACGCCCGTGACGTGCCCGTCCGTGACGACCGTCTCGACGTCGCCGCTGCCGTCGCCGTTCGCGCGGCGGACGGCGAACGTGCCCTCGTCGGGCGTGACGAAGTAGACGGACTCCGCCTCGCGGTCCCACATGATCGTCGGCGTTTCGACCGTGCGATCGAGGTTCTCGGTGAGCGTCGCCGTCGTCTCGCTCTCGCGGTCGTACACCAGCAGATCGGTCTGACCCATCGCCCCCATTTCGGCCGGCGTGTGGGTGTAGGCGATCCGATCGTCGCCGGTGACGGCGATGGTCGGCATCCACTCGTTGGTCTGGAACACCGTCTCGACCTCGTCCGTAGCGAGGTCGTGGGCGAGTACGTCCACGACTGTGTTGTCGTCGGGATCGTCCGTCCGCTTCGCGGTGACGTAGAGCGTTTCGTCGCTCCACGCCGGTGAACCGTAGTCGTACTCTCCGTCGGTGACGCGTTCGATGTCCCCATCGAGATCGGCGACGTAGACGTGACTCCGGGTCCCGTCGAAGTAGCGCTCGTCGGCCCGGTACACCAGCCGATCGAGCACTCTCGGGTCCGGGACGGTGCGTTCGTCGCCGTGTAGGTCGCGCCCCTCCTCACGCTCGTCGACGGTCACCGACTGAACGAACGCGATCCGCTCACCGTCGCGGTCCCACGAGAGGGCGGAAACGTCACCGGGGACGTCGGTCACCTGCCGGGCCTCGCCACCGTCCACGGGGACGACCCAGAGCTGTGGCCGGTCGCTGTCGCCTCGTGTCGAGACGAACGCGAGGCGATCGCCCGACGGCGACCAGCGTGGTTCGGCGTCGACACCGTCCGTGAGGGTAAACTGTCGCGGATCACCCCCGCCGTCGGCGGGAACGACGTGGATCGTGGCCTCGACGGACTCCTCGTCCTTCGGTACCCGCCGAACGAACGCGACCCGATCGCCGTCCGGCGAGAGTCGTGGCTCGCTCACTCGCACGATGTCGTGATGGTCGCTCCCCTCGATCGGCTCCATGTCCGCTTCTCGATAGCGACTCTCATGCGCGTATCGATTGCCGTCGACCGCTCGATCGGGGCGGATCACTTGTAACAATTGGTCACCACGAAACCAGCGGTCGACGACGTGCTCCTCGCCATCGGCGTCGCTCTTCCGGTGGCGAACTGGTTCGTCGAGGAGAGACATCGAACGATACCCGTCGATCGCGCGTCCCGCGCGTGATCGAGATTCCGACGGCTGTGGGATTTAAGCCCCAGCAGGCGCTCCATCGGATATGAACCAGTATCTTCCTGGTGGGGTCGACCACCCCTCGTGGCGGACCGTTCTCGGGACGTTCGTCGGTTACGGAGCCATCTTGCTCGTGATGACGCTCCTGCTGTTCGCCGTGCCGTATCTCGTCTTCATTGCGCTCTGAGGGTCACATCCCCATGTCCGCGGCCGGATCGGGAACCGGGAGATCGTTCGGCGACATCCCCAGAAGTTCGGCCGCGTGGTCGAGCGCCATGTCGAAGCCGTAGTACCGTTCGAGTTCGTCGCTCTCTACTGTGGGTCGCACTTTAAGCATCGCGTACCCCTCGCGGTTCTGGGCGATCGCTGCGGTCGCCCCGCCGGACTCGAACGCGAGCACGCGCTCGGTTTCGGTTTCGGTGTAGCGGGCGGTGATGCCGTTCGCCTCGGCGGTCCCGTCGGTCATCGATCCGTGTTCGTCTGGCCGTAGCAAAAGTGCGTGGGTCCCGACCGACGACCGCGGTTCACAAAGCGGTTATCCACTGCGGTCGTGCAGCTTCACGATGATCGCCACCAGACGAGAGGAGCATCGTGGCTGAAACCGACCCGTCGACCGAGCGAGCGACGACCGACCGGGGTTCGAGGGACGGAGCGACGACGGGATCGACGGGTTCGAGCGAGGGACGGGACGTCACGTTCACGCTCGCGGGCGTCCGTGAAGGGTTCGTCACCGGGTTCCCGGTCGCGATCGGCGTCGCGGGCTACGGCATTGTTTTCGGCGTGCTCGCCGGTCGTGCCGGGCTGAGCGTCGCGGAGGCCGGGCTGATGAGTGCGACCGTGCTCGCGGGGGCCGCACAGCTCATCGCGGTCGAACTCTGGGCGGATTCGGTCCCGGCAGTCACCGTCATCGCCACGGTCGGGATCGTCAACCTCCGCTATCTCCTCCTGGGAGCCGCACTCCGGCCGTGGTTTCGCCACCTCTCGCCGCGCGCGGCCTACGGCAGCGTGTTCTTCACCGCCGACGAGAACTGGGCGCTCACGATCGCCCGGCTCCGCGAGGGCAGCCGACGGGGCGCGTTCCTCCTCGGCAGCGGACTCGTCCTCTGGCTGCTCTGGATCGCCGCGACCGTCCTCGGCGTGACCGCCGGCGATCTCGTCGGCGACCCCGCACAGTACGGGCTCGATTTCGTGGTGATCGCGCTCTTTCTCACACTCGCCGCCGGGCTCTGGGAGGGCCGTGAGTCCGTCCAACCGTGGCTCGCCGCCGCAGGCGTCGCGCTCGCCGCGAACGCCGTCCTCCCGGGCGAGTGGTACGTCATCGTCGGCGCGTTCGCGGGTGCCGGGGTCAGGATGGTGACTCACGATGGGTAGCGCGCTCGCACTCGACCCGGCAGTGCTCACCCTCATCGCCGGAATGGCCGTCGTCACGTACGCCACCAAGGCCGGCGGACTCTGGCTGGTCGGCCGTGTCGACCTCTCAGAACGGGCCGAAGCCGGACTCGACGTCCTTCCGGGTGCGGTCGTCGTCGCGTTCGTCGCACCCGCACTCGCGAACGGCGGCGTTCCCGAATGGGTCGCCGCGGCCGCCACCGTCGCTGTCGCCCGCAAGACTGGGAACCTGCTGCTGTCGCTCGCCGTCGGCGTCGGGACCGTGCTGGCGGTCAGGCAGGTCGTGTAGTTGCGTCCGGGTCGTGTAGCGGCGTTCCAGGCGTCAGTCGAGCAGCTGCTGGGCGATCGTGTTTCTGAGGACTTCGCTCGTCCCTTCGTAGATCTCGTTGAGCTTGGCGTCCCGGTAGAACCGCTCGGCGGGGAAGTCCTTGGTGTAGCCGTAGCCGCCGTGGATCTGGATGCCCTCGTTCGCGACCTCTCTGCTGATCTCGCTGGCGTAGAGCTTCGCCTGGGCGGCCTCCTTTCTGTAGTCCTCGCCACGGATCTTCAGATCGGCCGCTTGGTGCATCAACAGCTTGGCGGCCTGGAGTTTGGTGTCCATGTCGGCGAGCTTGTGCTGAATCGTCTGAAAGTCGCTGATGGGCTGGTCGAACTGTTCGCGGTCCTGCGAATACTGGAGCGCCTCGTCGAGGGCGGCCTGGGCGATCCCGACCCCGCGGGCGGCGATCGTTATCCGGCCGCCGTTGAGTGTCTTGAGCGCGTGGACGAACCCGCGACCTTCCTCGCCGAGCCGCCGTTCCTCGGGAATGGCCATTCCGTCGAAGCGGAGTTCGGCGGTCGGACAGCCCTTGTCGCCGAGTTTGTCCTCGGTGCCCTCGACGTGGAACCCGTCGTCCTCGTCGGGGCGGACGACGAACGAGGAGATCCCCTTGTTGCCCGCGTCGGGATCGGTCTTCGCGAACAGGGTGACGGTGTCGGCGACCGACCCATTGGAAATCCAGAGCTTGCCGCCGTCGATCACGTACTCGTCGCCCTCTTTCTCCGCCGTGGTCTCCATCGCGGGCACGTCGCTGCCCGCGCCCGCCTCCGAGAGCGCGAACGCGCCAACGTCTCGTCCCTCGGCGAGCGGCGTCAGGTACTCTTCTTTCTGGGCTTCAGACCCGAACTCGTAGAGCATGTTGCCAGCGAGACTGATGTGGGCGGCGACCACGGTACCGAGCCCGCCCGATCCCCGTGAAATCTCCGACAGGCCGATCGCGTAGGAGTGGTAGTCGAGTCCCGCTCCGCCGTACTCCTCGGGGAACGGCATCCCCATGAGTCCCAACTCTGCCATCTCGTCGACGAGGTCGTGCGGGAACTCGTCCTCGTGGTCGATCTCCGCCGCGCGGGGTTTGATCTCCTCGTCGACGAACTCCGTCACCATCTCCTCGATCTGTTTTTGCTCGGTCGAGAGACTGAAGTCCATGATCGTTCGTTCGGGGCGTGTTTCTTTACTGTTCCGCCATCGCGGCTCGGAGTACTTCTCGTTGAGGTGTCGTCGAGGCAAAGCGGACCCACATACCGACCGCTTATCTGCTGTCGTCCCGTGAGTCGGGTACACATGCTCTCGTTTCTCGACCGAATTCGAGAGGACGTCCGGACGGCGTTCGCCAAGGACCCTGCGGCGAAGAGCACGATCGAGGTGCTCCTCACGTATCCGGGGCTCCACGCCATCTGGACCTACCGGATCGCCAACGCTCTCTGGAAGCGCGACCACCGCCTCGCCGGGCGGCTACTCTCCCATTTCGCCCGCTTTCTCACCGGCGTCGAGATCCATCCGGGAGCCGAGATCGGCGACCGCTTTTTCATCGATCACGGTGCCGGCATCGTGATCGGGGAAACCTCCGAGATCGGCGACGACGCGATGCTCTATCAGGGTGTGACCCTCGGTGGGGACTCGCTGGAAGACAAAAAGCGCCATCCGACGCTCGAAGACGGCGCGACCGTCGGCTCGAACGCAACAGTACTGGGCCCGATCACCATCGGCGAGGGCGCGAGCGTCGGAGCCGGAGCCGTAGTATTAGAGTCGGTACCGCCGAACTGCACCGTCGTCGGCAACCCCGCGAAGCTCGTCGGCGAGTGTCAGGAAGACGAATCGATCGAACTCGGCAGCGGCTTTCCCGACTAAATTAGCAATTTTCGACCGGCGGGCGAATGCCCGGATGGAGACTACCGTGAGCGTGCCGGCGACCGATCGAGCGTCCCCGACGTGACCCCGCCGGCGATCCAGCCTTCGACGGCGAACAGACAGACGACGAATATCAGGAGCGGCCCGAACAGTGTATTTCCGGTGTAGAGCCATGGGACGCGTTCGATCCCGATCGTGTTGGCCGCGATCACGTCGTTGATCGCCCAGAACGTGCTGTCCTCGGCGCGCGGCACGGCTCTGCCCATGCTCGCCCAGAGGACGGTCGCGAGCACGGTGCCACCGAGTGCTCCTGCCAGGCTGCCGGTACGTGCCCGTGCCCGCCAGCGTCCTTCCGATCGACGGCCGGCGACGAGGCCACAACCGAACCCAGTGGCGAGCACCGCACCGATCGCGACCGGCCACAGCGCTTCGGGCAAGGGAATCGTGAGTCCGAGCACGGCCGCTGCGAGTGCCACACCGATACCCGACACGACCGGCGACCACTCGACCATGCAGCGTGTAACCTCGGCTCGCCTTTCAACCCGGCTATCGACGCACTATCGACCAAAAACGACGATTCCGTTGGTACTGGGGGACGAGCGCTCAGTCTTCGAGCGCGTCGGCGATCCGCTCGAGCGTCCGTCGGACGTCGTGAACCTCGTCGCGGAGCTGTCGAAGCTCGCGGACCATCTCCTCGTTGCCGCCTTCGGAGCCGCCCGGTCCGCCAGGACCCGCACCGGGACCGCCGCCCATTCCACCCATGCCGCCGGGGCCGCCACCGCCGCCCATCATCCCGCCCATCATCTGGGCGAACGGGTTGCCGCCGCCACCCATGCCGCCGCCGGGACCGCCACCGCCGCCCATCATCTCCTCCATGCGCTCCTCGCGACTCCGGTCGTCGCCGTCCTCGCCCTCGTGCTCCTCGGCGCGCTGCTCGCGGATCTCCTCGACTCGATCGCGGAAGGACTGCTCGTCCTCGCCTGCGTCGGATTCGGTGTCGGCGTCCGTCCCCGCCTCGGTGTCGGTTTCGGCGGCCGGTTCGGTGTCCACACTTTCGTCTTCGGGGTCGTCGTTCGCCATGCGCCCGGGTTCGCCGGCCCGTCGGAAAAGGGTTCGGTGACCGGTCGTGTCGTCACCGAAACCCGGTGAGACTGGTCTGGAGTTTCCGGTCGGTCGCACCCGCCGCGAGTTCGTGCCCAACGAGATCACGGAGATCGACCGCGTACGTCGTCCCGGCGTGATCGAGCACCAATAGCCGGCCCTTGACGCCGCGTACGGTTCCCGTGAGAAGTGTCTCGGCGACTGGGCGCTCGGCGAGACCGAGTCCGTACTCGAAGGCGAACTCGTCGCGGACCTCGAACGCGGAAAGCAGCTCGCTCCAGGCCTCTGCATCCACGATGCCGGCGAGGCCGCGAATCTTCGTCGGAACCCGCACCCGCTCGGTGATGTCGTGGTCGTCGGCGATCGCGGTCTCGCGTTTGCGCGCGCTCCGGCCGTCCGGGGCGACCTCGACGTGTGCGGCACGGTCGGCCCCCTGCTCGCGGAGCCTGGTGTCGAGTCGTGCCGATCGGGTGACGCCCACCTTGAACACCCTGGGTGCGAACGCCGCGAGGTAGATCGCGTGTTCCTCGCCGGAATCGCGGTTGTTCGCCACGGCCCACGGCACGGTGTGGAACTCACAGTACGGCGCACGCTCGCGGCCGCACGCGATGTGTGTCTCGCCATCGACCGTGCCCGCACAGTGACGCTCACCGAGAGTGTAGGCGACCTCCGTCCCGGGAGCCAGCGCCTCGCGGCGCACGTCGCCCGCCGCGGCGATCAGGAGGGCTGGCTCGTCCGGCCGGGAATCGTAGCCGACGACCTGCACGCCGTGCGGTAGGCAAGCGCTCGGCAAATCACTGCCGTTCCATCTCCGGCACTTCCGTTCCGTACTGTCCGCTGCCGTCCGCCCGTACGGTTTTGTCGCTCCGCACCGAACCCCTGCGTCATGACGCTCACCGGAACGCTCGACACCCGAACGGAAGCGGATCGAGTTGCGTTCGTCTTCACCGTCAAGAACGAAGATAGCGAGTCAGCGATGCTCTCTTTCCGTGACTCCTGTACCGCGGACTTCGCGGTACTCGACGGGGACGACGAGCGCTGGCGGTGGTCACAGGGGAGAATGTTCACGCAGGCGCTCCAATCCGAAGAACTCGAACCTGGCGAAACCGTCACCTACGAGGGTGAGTGGGAGCAGCCGGATGCGGGAACTCACACTGTCGTGGCGACTCTCGAAGCCGAGAACCACGACTGCGAAGCACGAACCGAGCTTTCGATTTGAAGCGGTCGACTCGACGGTGCGTTCGGGCCCGCTCCGTGGCGCTCAGGTCAGCTCCGCGATGAGCTCGCGCGCGCCGTGCCGGATCGCGTCGTCGCTCGACAGTTCGGGCGACCACCCGAGTGCGGTGAGTTTCTCGATCGAGAGGCGCATCCGGGGAACGTCGCCGGTCCAGCCACGGTCGCCGCCGGTGTAGGCGTACTCGGGATCAAGCCCCATCTCGTCGGCGACGATGTCCGCGATCCGGGTGACCGAGGTCGTGGTCCGCGTTCCGAGGTTGTAGGTGTTCATCGACTGGTCGGCGTGCTCCACGATGTGCTGGATCGCCTCGACGCAGTCCGTGACGTGGAGGTAGGACTTCTCCTGGCGGCCGTTGCCGAGGATCTCCAACTCACCGGGGTCGTCGTCGAGCTTCTCGATGAAATCCGGCACGACGTTGCCGCGCTGGTGTGGTCCGACGATGTTCGCGAAGCGGAACAGCCAGACCGTGAAGTCGTGGGAGTGAGCATACGTCGAGAGGATGCCCTCGTCGGCGAGTTTGCTCGCGCCGTAGATACTGATGGGTTCGAGCGGGGCGTAGTCCTCGGGCGTCGGCATCGGCGCTTCGCCGTAGACCGTCGACGAGGAGGTAAAGGCGATGTTCGAGACGCCGACCTCGTGCATGCGTTCGAGGACGTTGTACGTCATCGCGCCGTTCTCCTCGAACAGCTGGCGAGGGTTCGCGTAGTTCGTGTCGGTGTACGCCGCGAAGTGAAATACGCCGTCGAGATCGTCGGTGACGACCGACGCCACGTCGTCGGGATCGGTCATGTCGGCTTCGACGAATTCGACGCCATCGGGAACACGCTCGCGATCCCCTTTCGAGAGGTCGTCCGCGACGACCACCTCGTTGTCGTCGGCGAGTCGCGCCGCGAGATGCGAGCCCACGAGACCCGCCCCGCCGGTCACGAGCAGCCGTTTGTCGGAACAATCCATATCCCGGATGCCGAGCCACCGAGTATGTGTCTTCCGGTCCCGCGAGCGTTCGCCTCGCGGCGGTGTCGCGGGATTTATGGCCGCTGCGATGAAAGGACGACTAATGGAATCTCCCCGAGAGTCGGTCGCCGATTCTTCGAGCAGGACTCGGCCGCCATCGATGAATCGACGACGGGCGCTGCTCGGGGCCGCTGGCCTCGCCACGACCGCGCTCGCCGGCTGTCTCGGTAGCGGTGCGTCGGGAAACTCCGGAAGTTCGGGCAATGCAAGCGGCCAGAGCGGCGATGCGCTCCCGGCCCCGGTCAAGGGCGACGCCGAGGCAAGCGTGACCGTCGCAGTCTTCGAGGACTTCGCGTGTCCACACTGCCGGACGTACAACGTCGATGTCCTGCCACAGATCGAGTCCGAATACATCGAATCGGGGACGATCCGGTACGAACACTGGGATTTCCCCATCGTCAACCAACAGTCGAACGACGCGGCGAACGCTGCCCGCGCGGTGCAGGACCGCGCCGACGACGCGGCGTTCTGGAACTACGCGGGCTTGCTCTTCGAGAACCAGTCTTCGCTTGGAGCGGACCTCTACGGTTCGCTGGCGTCCGAAGTGGGGCTTGAAGCCGATCCCGTCCGCAGTGCAGCGACGAACCGCTCGTACGAATCGACCGTACAGGGTGACAAAGAACAGGGCAGGCAGCGCGGCGTGACCTCGACGCCGACAGTCGTTGTTAATGGGAACGTCCTCTCCGAGTACTCCTTCGACGCGATCAGCTCGGCCATCGAGTCGGCACGATAGCGCGCCATGCAGGACGAACCCCCGGTGTGGGTGCTCCGACTCGGCCATCGTCCGGGCCGCGACGAACGAATGAGCACCCACGTCGGGCTGACTGCACGCGCGCTCGGGGCCGATCGGGTGATCTTCGCCGGCAGCGCCGACGGTCCCAGAGAGACGGTCACCGACATCACCGAGCGCTTCGGCGGACCGTTCGATGTCGAGGTACGCGAGTCCTACCGACCGCTGCTCGGTGGGTGGGACGGCCGGATCGTTCATCTCACGATGTACGGGCTCCCGATCGAGGACTGTGCGCCCGCGATCCGGACCGCTCACCGCTCCGAGCCCCTACTCGTGGTCGTCGGCGCGGAGAAGGTGGCCGGAGAGGTGTACGACGCCGCCGACTGGAACGTCGGCGTCACGAACCAGCCCCACTCCGAGGTCGCCTCGCTCGCCGTGTTTCTCGATCGACTGTTCGAGGGCCGCGAACTCGACCGCGAGTGGGAGGAGGCCGATCGAACGGTCATCCCACAGGAACGGGGCAAACGAGTCGTGAAATCGGACGAACCATCGACCGGCGAGCGGACGGAGCGATCGGAGTAACGAGACAGCCGACCACGCCAGAAGGGCGTGATCACACCGCGATGCGACGCTCAGTTATTCCGTTCGTCCGAGGGCTTCTCGGGCTGGTTCTGTGGCTGCGATCGCGTTCGTTCCTGGGGCCGCGAGACGTCGTTCTGCGGCTGTACGGTGGCGTTCGGTGACTGTGACACACTCGCTTCGGCTCGCGTCTGTGGTTCGGACTGAGTCGGTGCGGCCGATTCGGGTTGCTGGCGTGGTTGCGTGTTCCGGGGCTGTCGTTGCTTTCGTGACTGTGCTTGCTGTGGCCGTGCGGACGTGCTAGCTTGCGGTTGCGGGGACATGGCCGTCGGCTGGACGGACTCGCTCTGCGGTTGTTGACTCGGTCGAGCGGTGCGAGGCTGCTGTGCGGTGGACTGATTCGGTGAACCCGTCCCGGAATCATCGGGTGCGTTCGTGTCTGCGTCGTAGACCTCGCCGCGCCCCGTGTACTGATCTGCATCGGGACTCTTTCCGGCCGCACGCGTCGTCCCGCGCGGGCGTTCGAGCACCAGTCCACCCTTGCCGATCGCGATGTCGGGATCGCCGAGCGCGAGGTCGTAGAGGGTGTCTCCCGTCGGTGTGTGGATCTGCTCCCACCGTTCGCCGCCGTCGGTTCGCTGGTACATGAGGCCGCCATCGCCGAGCGCGACCATCTGATTTTTGTACATGTCGAACGCGTGGAGTGCGCCCTTCTCGGCAACGCCGATGGGCGTCCAGTCTCGATACGAATTGTCGTACCGATACAGTATCCCTTGGCCAGCGGCCACGTACACCCGACCGTTTTGTTCGGCCCAGATATCGTAGAACTTGACCTGGGATTCGATCACCCCGATGTCCTTCCAGCCGTCGTTCTTGGTGGTCATGAAGGCGTTGCCGCTGGTGTCGATCCCGTAGCCGTAGCCGTCGGGGGAGGCGGCAAGCCCGGTCATGGTCGATCCCTTGTCTGCGGGTTTCTCGAGAACGCCCCAGTTGATGGTGAACCCGTCGAGACTCGCCGGAAGGACTTCCCCCGAGCCGTTGGCGATGAGCACTTTCTCGGAGCCGATGGTGCCGCTGACCGCGATCGACTCCCACGTACTCGTCATCTCGTTGGGGTACGAGTAGTCGTACTTTCGGTTGGTTTCGACGTCGTAGCAGCCCAGTGCGCCGCTCGATCCCGCGAACCACAGCCGCTTGCCGTCGTCGGTCACCGCGAGGGTCCGCATCTGATTTTTGCTCACGTTCGGCCCATCGTCGGTGATGATCTCCCACCCGTTACCGCGGTCGCCGGCGATGATTCCGCCGTCACCCACGGCGAACGGACCACGGGCGGTGGAGACCACCTCGAAGAGGTCGTTCGAAAACGGCGTCTCGACCGTTTGCCATTCCGGATCGTTCGCGTCGGCTCCAAGACCCCACATACGGATCGACGGACGGGAGTCGTCGTCTTAAGCCATCGACATATTCCGGAACGATACAACGTCGATTCGTCATCGTCCGTTTCCGGCGAACCGACGCCAGTCAGGCGGTCAGGCAGTCACGCTCAGTACGACATGATCGGTTCCTGTTCGGCGTTTCTCGACGGCCTCGTATCGTGAAAGATGGCTCCGGAGATCGAGTTCACGATGGTGCACGATCGTCAGTTCACCGTCGGCAGCGAGAACGTCGTATACCCCGTCGAACAGTTCGGAGAGAACGTCGCTGCCGGCGTGTGTCGGAGGATTGCAGAGCACGCTATCGAACGTATGGTGGGCGACGCTAGCGACGCCATCGGCAGTGACGACGGTTCCGTCCACCCCGGACGCACGGAGACTACGTTCCGCACACGACGTTGCAACGCAGTCGTCGTCACTGAGCCATACCTCGCAGTCCGCAACCCGGCCAGCGTATGCCCCGATCGCACCGTAGCCACAGCAGAGGTCCAACACCGCCTCGCCGTCCTCGATCGTCACCGTTTCCAGCAGGAGGCGTGTCCCGTCGTCCAGTTTACTGGCCGAGAACAGCCCCGGAACGGTGACGAGCGAGAGCGTCGTTCCGTTCACCTCGGGATGGATCGTTCGCGGCGAGACGTACGACTGCGGTTCGAACGACGGTGGGGGAGTTGATTCGAGAACCGTACAGCCGTTGCGTTCGGAGACCTGTTCGACAGTCGCAGCCATCTCACGGAGACACGCCTCGTAACGCGTGAGACCGGTTTGCTTCGACGCCGCCAGATAGAGAGTTCCGCCGGGTCGCAGCACGGAGAGGGCGTTTGCGAGACGCTGCTTTCCAACCGAAAGCGGCGTATAGGGCTTCGGGGCGTATGCAACCGTCTCGAACGTTTCGTCGAGGGTGGCGACATCGGCGGCGAGCGTCGTCGTCACGTCAGCACCGTTCTCGGCAGCGTTTCGCTCGCAGAGCTGTGCGGCGCGAGCACTCGACTCCGTCATGTGAACGGTGGTTGCACAACCAGCGAGTACAGTACCGACCACGCCGTAGTTCGCAGCAGGGTTCAGGAGGTGGCCGAGGTCGGTGTTCCAGAGTCTTTCCACCAGCAGGAGTTCGGTGTCCCTGAACGAGCGTTTCGAATGAACGCTATCCGCGGTGTGGAAGCGGTACGTTGGACGTGCGTCCGAAGCGCGTGATTCGAGGGTTAGCTCGTAGGGCGTACGCCTCATTGGGCGCGCCCTCCGACCGATAGCGAAAACGGATGCAGCCCTCGATCAGCCCGGTATTCGAGGAAGAGACGGTGCTGTTGGGTGTCAGGCGATCGCGTCGACGGCGTGATTGGCATGTGCGTGGGTTCGGCAGCTCAGGGGNGATCGAAAACGAAGCAGCCCACGCGCTGCGCTCGTGGCAGTGAGAACCGACGAAAACGGTTCACGCACGACTGAGCGCAGCGCGCGAACCAGGTGCCAATCAGCGCGACGTTCCGGTGAGAGTCACAACCGGTCGTGAAGCCGGTTGGGTTACCGAACCGCCCACAGTTGGCGAGCCGGCCGAACCCGTTCTCACAGCCGCACGGTGACGTCCGTCACTGTGGAACGACGATCGGCCCGAAGCTCTTGTTCAACGTGACTCGGCGTTTCTGTCCCATCTACTAAAAATTCGCGTTCGAGTCGATCGTCTCACTGCTGGATTCTGCTGTCTGTGAAGGTACTTCTCGGAAATCGTTACGGAAGGTGGATTTGAGCTGCGTGAACTTCGCTCACGAGAACGAAGCGAACGGTTGAGGGCTTCGGCGGTGCTGTCGTGGTGATGTGGCATTTGTGGAAGGCCCCAGTAATCCCACCGCGAGCGAGGCGAAGCCGAGCGAGCGGGCCGACGACTGACCGTAGGGAAGGAGGAGGCTTTTGGTCCAGATTTTGCCAGCGAGTGAGCGACCGCAGGGAGCGAACGAGCGCAGCAAAAGGTGTGGGATAGCGGGAGGTAGATTTGAACTACCGGTCTGCGGGTTATGAGCCCGCCGGAATCTCCTGGCTATCCTATCCCGCTACTCTCTCGTATCGCTGTCCGTTGGTTAAGGGTTGTGATTCATCCCTCGTCGGGGTCCGTGTGGACCCGCCACGTGAACAGGCTCTCGGCGACGAAGTTGACGAGCAGCCCCGCACCGATCCCGCCGACTTTCGAGACGACGAACCAGCCGTCCAGACCCGCGATGGCGAGATCGGCCCCGATCACCCGGTAGAGCAGTCGAAACGTCCCGAGTTGAACGAGGATACCGCCGGTACGGACGAGGTTCGACCGGGCCAGCCGCCGAAGTGTCGGCCGAATCCCGCCAGTTCCCTCCTCCGAAAACGTCCAGTTATCGTTGAGAAAGAACATGACGACGACTGAGACCTCGATCCCGACGAAGACGGCAATCTCGGGATAGACGCCGAGTTCGCGCAGCGCCGTCGCGGTCGTCACATCGAACAGCGCGCCGACGACCCCGACCGAGGCGAACTTGCCGAACCGCACCGCCGACACCAGTTCGAGAAATCGTCTCATCACTCGACCGTTCGCGAGCCACGCCCGGAGATCGGCTAGCAACGAGCGCGCACTCATCGGTCGGGGCGACCCGCGTCGACCAGCGCGGTCGGCTCCTCGCGCCGTGCGGCGATCGCGTCGTGGAGCGAGCTCTCCGCGACCAGCGCCGCACGATGACGGGCGGCGAGCAGGCCGTTCGCGAGCGCGAGCGACGTTTCCACGGGCGACACGGTAGAGTCGGGCTCGTCGTGCCACGTGATCGGGATCTCCTCGATCGAGAGGTCGAACGCGTTGGCCATCGCCACCAGCTCGATGTCCCACGCGAACCCCGGCTCGTAGAGGTGCTCGCGGATCGTCGTCCACGCCTCGCGCGAGATCGCCTTCGCGCCACACTGATAGTCGTACAGCGGCGGATCGATGAGACGGCGGGCGAGCCACGCGAACGTGTCGCCGAGTCGGCGGCGCGCGAACGTCCGGTGCCGCGCGATCCTCGCATCGGGATGGCGACGCGAGCCGACCGCGAGCGCCGCTTCGTCCGCGACGACTGGCGCGATCACGTCGGCGAGCGAGTCGGCGGGCGTGCTCCCGTCGGCGTCGGCGAAGACGAGCACGTCGGTGTCGAGTGCCTCGAACCCAGCGGTGATCGCGCGTCCCTTTCCCCGGCGGTCGGGAGACGTAGCGACGGTCGCCGGGAGGTCAGCGAGGCGTTCGGCCACTCCGGACTGGGGCGCGTCGAGTTCGATCCGGATGGTCGTCGGGGTGCAGCGCTCGTCGATCGCGGCGACGTACGTCGCGAGACGCTCGACGTCGGGCCGGTAGGCCGGCACGACGACCCCGACGGACCGGTGCATGGAGAGTCCTCCGCGGGCGCGGACAAAAGGGGTTCGGAACCACTGGCCCGGCTCCGTTTCCGGTCCGTTCGCTCGCCGATCCCACAAGAGAGATATACGCCGGTTCCCGGCTTTGGCTATGGAGTACGGTCTCGTCGTCCGGTGGCTCGCCGTCTTTCTCGTCCTCGGCGTGGCGGGCACACCGCTGGCCGCGCTCTGTTTCCGCCGATTCCCCGACCGTGGGGCCGCCCTCGCGCCCCCACTCTCGCTCGCGATCGTCGGGATCGTCGCCTACTGGGTCGGCCACTTCTCACTCACTATCGGCCTCGTCGCCGGACTCGCCGTCCTTGTGGGTCTATCGACGATCGCACTTCGACGACTCGACCGCGACGCATTCGGCGGCCGGCGAACGCTCGCCCCGATGGCGGTGTTCGCGCTCGCCTTCCTGTTCATGATCGCGGTTCGGGCGGTCGATCCAGCGGTGCACCCGGGCGGCGGTGAGAAGTTCCTCGACTTCGGTCTCCTCAAGTCGCTCTCGCGTACGTCGCGCCTGCCGCCCGAGGACGTCTGGTTCGCCGGCGAATCGGTCAGCTACTACTACGGCGGCCACCTCCTTACGACGCTCCTCTCGAAACTCACGGCCACCGAACCCCGATACGCGTACAACCTCGCGCTCGCGGGTTTCTACGCGATGGTCGTCACCGCAGCCTACGGGCTCGCGGGCGCGATCGCGGCCGAACGCGATCGATCGCCTCACACTGCGGGCGTGGTCGCGGCTTTCCTCGTCGGATTCGCGAGCAACCTCGAAACGGCTGGTCGGGCGGTGTTGTGGCTCCTTCCCGAGAGTGCGACGGAAACGATCGCCGGCTGGCTCGGTGTCGAAATCCGTGGCCTCGCCGCATCACCGACGGCGTTCACCTACTGGGACGCGAGCCGCGTCATCCCGGGCACCGTCAACGAATTTCCGCTGTTCGCGTGGCTCAACGGCGACCTCCACGCCCACATGATGAGCACGCCGTTCCTCCTGCTTGCGGCGGGACTCTGGTTCGCGTATTACCGGACACCTTCCGACGCGGTGTGGCGACGACGCCTCCTCGTGTTTGGAGCTATCCCGCCGCTCGCGGGCTTACTCGCGGTCGTCAACACGTGGAGCTTCCCGACCGTCGCCGGGATCGGGTGGCTCGCGCTGACCTTTGCCGATCCCGATCCGGTGTCGCTGTTTCCCGAGCGGATCGTGGCACGGTTGCGGTCACTCACCGACACCGGCTTCCGTCGGGAACTCGCCAGGACAGCGAGTGCGCTCGCGGCCGCGGCGATCGTTCTCGCGCTCGGGGTCGTGTGGTCGATCCCGTTCTGGCTCGGTTCGGCCAGCGGCCGTGCCGTCGCCTTCTTCCCGGCCCGGAGCCCGCTCGGTCCATTGCTGCTCGTCTATGGCGGATTTCTCCTCGTGTTCGTTCCGTATCTCACCGCGCACGCCCGCTCCGATCTCTCACGGCGAAGCCAGCGGGCAGCCCTCGTGGCGACGGGTGGCCTGATCGCGGTCGCGTTGCTCGCGGATGCGGCTGCCGTCGGCGTGTTCGGTCCGCTGCTGGCCGTTGGCTGGCTCGTTCTCGCCACCCGACGGAGTGCCGGACCGAGCGACCCTCGCTCGTCGTTCGTCGACAGCGGTCGACGGAACCCCGCCGAATCCGATGGTGGGGTCGCGACCGGTGACTCACGCGTTCCGACCGTCGGCTACGAGACGGTGCTTTTGGTTGCTGGGGCAGGACTCGTTCTGCTAGTCGAGTTCGTCTACATTCAGGAAAACGCGGGACCGGGACGGTTCAACACGGTGTTCAAGACCTACGCCCAGGTCTGGGTGCTCTTCGCGACCGCGGCGGGCGCGATGGCCGCGTGGCTGGTCGACGCCCGTCCCGTCGGGATCGCCGACGCGATGACGGGCCGATGGCGGGTCGCCGGTCGCGCGCTGCTCGCGCTGGTCGTGCTCTCGACGTCGATCTACGGTGGCCTCGCGCTCACCGATCAGTTCACGAGTGAGAGTCCGGCAACGAGTGTCGACGACCCGACACTCGACGCGCGCGCGTTCGTCCCGGCAACACATCCTGACGAGGCGGCCGCCATCGCGTGGCTCGACAACCGATACGGCCAGCCACACATCGTCTCACTACCGGGCTGTTGGTGCAACGAGAACGAGGCGCTCCGGCCCTACCGCTGGGTGAACGCCCCGTCCAGCATGACGGGACTCCCGACGGTTGCGGGCTGGAGCCACGAGACTGGCTACCGGGGTGATGCGGCGTACCGCGAGCGCGTCGCGGATGTCGAGGCGATCTACCAGGGTGCTCCCACGATTCAGACGGAACTCCTCGCGGAGTACGACGTTCAGTACGTCTACGTCGGCCCGAACGAGCGCGCGGCGTACGAATCGATCTCGGTCGCGGAGCTCCAGGGCGTCAGCGTCGCTCAGGAGTTCGAGGCCGTGACGATCTATCGTGTCGATCAGACAGCGTTATCGACCTGAGTAGCATCGGGCTGCACTGCCAGCTACCGAAATGCTACGGTGTGCTGTCGAAGGGCTCCCGACGGTGGCCGGAGCGTCGTGGGCGAGTCCCGAGACAAACGAGTGTAGGCCACTCCCTCCCCAACCGATTCCCTCACACGGGAATTGCGCGCCGATAAACGGCGTCTGCGAACGAGCGCGAAGCGCCCGTTCGCACGGTCAGCGCGATGGCTCCGCCGTCCCGCTCGGTGCAGCCGCGCGCCACCGCTGCCCGGGCTGGATGGCGACGAGCGCGTCTCTACCCGAATCCAGGCGGACCGTCATTGTCATCCACGCTGCCGGTGTCGACGTCCGGCCCCGCTTCCTTCCGCTGCTGTTCCAACTCCCGGATCTGCCGGAGGTAGTAGAGCGCGCCGCCGGCCGCGACGAGCACCAGTACGGCCGCCCCGGCAATGAAGAGGTAGAGGTCACGCTGGAGGTAGTACCGCACCACGACCGCGTTGCTGTCGACGTTTTGCCACGTGAGCCGAACCCGGCCGTCGGCAGTGCGGTCGGCAGTGTAGCCGGAGGGTGAGACGCGGGCGAGCGGCTCGTAATCGACCCGCATCCCCTTCGGGATCGTGACCTCGTACGTTCCTTCGACGAACGTGCGAGTGCCGAAGCGCTTGCCCTGGGCCGACGCGGTGAACGCGACCTGGCCGTTTCTCGCGGGGAGATTGATGACCGCTCGCTCGCGCTCGCTCGTGACGTTCAGTCTCGATGACTCCGACGAGGTGACGACGGTTCCGTTCGGATATTGGAACTGGAGCGCGGAGACCGGCAGTGGTTGGTTCTGTCCGAGCTCGTTCCGTTGGAAGACCGGGAACGTCGATTCGTTCGAAACGTTGTAGACTGCCGTATAGCGCCCACCGGTGACGTTGATCGTGGCGTTCGTCCCGTTGGTTTCCCAGTCATAGCTTGCGTTGGCGGCCGCGTTCCCACCACCCGAGCCCGGCCCGAGCACCGACGAACAGCCCGCCAGCGCGACGAACGCGACCACCAGCCCGAACGCGAGCAGCCGCCGGCGCGTCATGGGACAACACAGAGGAGCTCGGCGGGCAGATACCCACCGATACTCGCGAGCAGCCCCGGCGGATCGGTCCCCTCGCGACAGATCACGCTCTGTTCGAGGAGCCCGAGCCGCTCGACGGTTACGATGTCGTTCGCGTGGCCCGCACGGTTGACGGTCGCGCGCGCCTCTCCACGGGTCGCGCTGTTGACGTTCACCCGACCGGCCCCCCGCGTCCAGTCGTACAGTCGGTCGCGCTCGTCGTCGGCCAGCCGCGAGGGCTCGCCGTAGACGAACTGAAGAGGGAGATGCTGGACGAGGCCGTACCGCGTTCTGATCTGCTCGGGACTCCCCTGGCCCAGCCCGATCTCGTCGGCCGGCACGTGGATATCCTCGCCGGCGTCGAGCACGAACCCCGACTCGTCCCACGACGTGAGGGTGCCGGTGTAGGTCTCGCCGGGTTCGAACTCGGGTGTGATCGCGCCCCATTCCTCGCCGAGGACGTTCCGTGCAGCCACACTGTCCTCGCCTTCGACGGTCACCGACGGGAAGTCGTCGTGACGGACGCCGACCTCGTACTCCACGGTGAGCTCGCCGATCGCGTTGTCGACGAGCGAGCGAAGTCCGGTGAGCGCACGCTCGCGGGCGTCACCCTCGACGTAGCACTTCGTGGCAAGAACGACCATCAGGCGGGGACGGTGAGTGAATCGCGGAGGTCGTCGATGCGCTCGTCCATCGCGTCGATCAACCGGTCGTTCTCCATCGATTCGAGCTCGGAGCCACACTGGGGGCACTCGAACCCGAACTCCATCGCCTCGCCGAACTCGAACCGGAGCGAATCGACCTCGCAGAGGTAAAACTCGTTGTTGCGCTCGTACTCCCGGCGCTCCTCCAGGGCTTCGAGCAGCCGCCCCATCTCGTCCTGGAGATTGCCGGGGATCGACTCGTATTCAAATGTCCAGAGGTAAGTGAGCCAGCCCGAGTCCTCGTCACGGAGCCGACGATAGCTCGCGAGGTCGTTCTCGTAGAGGATAAAGAGTGCTCGTCGGACGTCGTTGAGTTCGAGTCCGAGGTCCTCGGCGAGCTCTTCGTCGGTCACTTCGCCGTCGGGCGGCGCAGCGGCGACGGGCATCCCGCGCGGGCCGACGAGCTCGTGGAGGTACGTCTGTACCACCGGATCCTCGAGGAGGTCCTCGAACGCCATTACCCGCCCTCGGGCATCCCGGCGTGTAAACCCATCGTTCGTCGGGTGTGGACGCGCTGCCCTCGATCGGCGGATGCGGCGGGCGCGACAGCAGTGGCGAACTGTGCTGTCGGTGTGATCGATACGCCCGATCGGCCGCTATCGGCGCGCTCACCGAAAATCGGGACTGATCGCGGTCGCGAGCTGCTGTGGGCTCAGTTCGAGGAGCCGCCCTGGTCGGCCATTTCCGAGTCCATGCTCGAACCTGAACCTGGGCCCGATCCCGACCCGGAGTCCGAACCTGAATCCGATCCTGATCCGGAGTCCGAACCCGATCCCGAGTCACCCCCATCGGATTCACCGGGTGCGTTCGTGTCGTCGTCGTAGAGTTCGCCCCGAGCGGTGTACTTGTCGCCGTCCGGGCTCGTCTTGGTGCCGGACGTCCCTCGGGGTCGCTGGAGGACGAGACCACCCTTGCCGACGGCGACATCTGGGTCGCCGAGCGCGAGGTCGTAGAGAGTGTTCTCGGTGGGGGTGTGGACCTGCTCCCACCGCTCGCCGCCGTCGGTTCGCTGGGCGACGAGACCGCCGTCGCCGACGACGACCATCTGCTTCTCGTAGAGATCGAACCCACGGAGGGCCTGCTTTTTCGTGACGCCGATGGGCGTCCAGTCGCGATAGGAGTTGTCGTAGCGGTAGAGTCGCCCCTTCCCGGCCGCCACGTACACCCGATCGTGTGCGCCCGCCCAGATGTCGTAGAACTTGACCTGGGACTCGATCACGCCGATGTCTTCCCAGCCATCGCGTTTCGTCGTTTTGTAGGCGTTGCCGCTGGTGTCGATCCCGTAGCCGTAGCCGTCGGGAGAGGCTGCGAGTCCCGCGAGCGTCGACCCGCTCCCTGGTTTCGCCACCACACCCCAGTCGGCTTCGAACCCCGCGATCGTGAACGGCAGCACTTCACCGGAGCCGTTGGCGACGAGGATTTTCTCGGCACCGGCGTCCCCACTGACGGCGATCGACTCCCACGTGCTGGTCTTCTCGTTCGGATACGAGTAATCGTACTTCCGGTTGGTCGCGACGTCGTAGCACCCGAGCGCGCCGCTCGATCCCGCGAACCACAGCCGCTTGCCGTCGTCGGTCACGGCAAGGGTCCGGAGCTGGTTCTGGCTCACGTTCGGACCCTCGTCGGTGACGACTTCCCACCCGTTACCGCGGTTGGCGACGATCACGCCGCCGTCGCCCACTGCGTAGGGACCGTCCGTGGTAGTGACGACCTCGAAGAGGTCGTTCTCGAACGGTGTCTCGATTTTCTGCCAGTCCGGCTCGTCCGCATCGGGGCCAAGCTGCCACATGCACTCGGTGCGACGACCCAACTGATATTAAATTGTGAACAGGTTGTAGGAAAACAGAAATTCCAGCAGCGTATCCTGTCACGAGCTACTGCGGACGGACACCGATCGTCCGGCGACAGCGCCGCGACGCGTCACCATCGTCCAGCTTTCTTCACTAACGACAGCCGTTTACCAATCCCAGCGATGTGTGCAGACATGGCGGAACTGACCGTCGTCGATGCCAACGACCGCGTCATCCAGCAGTGTACCGAGTTCGAACTCCGCGAGCACGGTCTCATCACGAAAACCGAGAACGGGGACGAAACCGGCTTTTTCCCGTTCGGGAGCTTCGCCTACGTCGGACAAACCCAACGGCGGGGCGACCAGCAAGCGACTGCCAAACAGCGGGGCGACCGACAGTCGACCCCCCAGCAGCCGACTCAGTCACAAACCGGCCAACAGAACCGCCAGTAGTAACCCGATTCGGAAGACTGGGGATCGTTCGACCGCTCAGTCCGATCCGTCGATGTCTAGTTCGTCGAGGAGCGTCTCTGCAGCCGCAGCCGACGAGCCGGGGCCGCGGGCGGTGACGAGATCGCCGTCGACGGTGACGCTCGTGTCGGCGTCGAGTTCGGCGTCCCAGTTGGCACCCGCTGCACGGACTTCGTCCTCGACCCAGTAGGGGAGTTTCCGCCCGTCGGGCATTCTGTCGTGGTCGTCGACGATTCCTTCCTCCCATTCGTTCGGGAAGCCGGTGACGTCTCGGCCGTCGACGATCCGCTCGCCGCTCTCGTCCCACGTGAACCCGAGGATTCCGACGGCGTGACAGACCACGAGCGCCGTGCCGTCGTCGCCAGCGACCGTCTCAGCCAGCAGCGTGCGGGCGTGGTTGTCCTGGTTGATGTCCCATTCGGTGCCGTGACCGCCGGGGAACACCACCGTGTCGTAGTCGTCGGCGTCGGCGGCCGCGACCGGAATCGGGTCGTTGAGTCGATCGTCGTTCTCGTGGACGTCCATGACGTGTTCGGCGGTCTCCTCGCCGACTTCGTCGGGATCGACCGAGCGCTCGTCGATCTCCGGGGGATCGCCGCTCGGCGTGGCCACGGTGACGTCGACGCTCGCGTCCGAGAGGCTGGTGAGCGGCTCGATACATTCCTCGCCCCAGTAGCCTTCCTCGCTGACGACGAACAGTGCAGTTGTCATCGTCCCCGATACGGCCGCGTGGTGAAAAAGGCTCCCGGATACCGGTAAACACGCCACCCGCCCGTGTGCCTCGTCGATCAGCGAAAACCTCCACGACAAATTACCCCACCACTTGCATCCACAAGAATAATAAGGCACAATATCTGTTAAAGGTACGTATGTCACAGGGCCCCGCACGACGTGGCAACGAGAAACACAAACGAATCGATCGACGCAGTTGGCTCAAGGCGATCGGTGTCGCTGGCGCTGCTGGTCTGGCCGGTTGTAGCGGCGGTGGCGGTGGTGGCGGCGACGGTACCTCCCAATCCGGTGGTGGCAACGGGTCGAACGGCAGTCAGCCCTCGAACGCGACGAACGGCTCGGCGCTCGGTGGTGATGGCAACGAGACCGGCAACCAGAGCAACGAAACCTCCAGCGGTGGTGTCCCCGAGGTCGGTGGGACGTACAGCACGATCACGTCCTCGTCGCCGGAGACGCTGAACCCACTGTACAACACGGAAGACGGTGCCGGTGACCTGATCTCCTACGCGCTCGATCTGGGGTACGGCTTCAGGCCGGGAACGGAGTACTTCCCGCGGCTGTACGACATGACTACGGACCAGGGGAACGTGTGGGTCGCGAAACTCCGCGAGAACCTCGAGTTCGGTGGTGACTACGGCGAGGTCACCGCGGAGGACTTCGTCTACCAGATCACCGAACTCCACCAGAGCGAGTGGGCCGCGACCGCGGACGCCTCGTCGTGGCCGAGCGAGGTCAACGTCGAGGCGACGGGCGACTACGAGTTCCAGATCGAACTCCCGAACTCGAACGCACTGTACCCCGAGACGTACGATCCGCTGCTGTACCCGATCCCGATGGAGCTGATGCAGCCGTACGTCGAGGAGCAAAACGCCGACGGCCTCCGGCAGGACGAGGAACTCCTCGGGCTGGGGTTCGCCGGGAACATGGGTGCGTACACCCTCGACAGCCGAAACCGTTCGAGCAGCCTCACGTACAAACGAAACGAGAACTACTACCTCAGGGACGCCGAGGGCGTGCCCGAACGCTTCAGTGAGGCTCCGTACTTCGATACCCTCGAGGTCCAGATCGTTCCGGAATCACAATCCAGACTCGCCGCGCTCGAAGCCGGCGAAACCGACTCGGCGAGCGTCCCGTTCAACCGCGTCTCGAAGTTCCGCAACCTCGAACGGACCGACGTCTACGTCATCCCGCAGCCGTACAACGAGGTCTGCGTGTACAACATGCGCGACAACGGCTGGAACGCGGGACCGGGCAACCTCTTCCGGAAGAAGAAGTTCCGGCAGGGACTCGGCTGTGCAGTCAACAAACAGCGCCTCTCGAAGGGTGTCTTCCGTGGGTTCGCCGATGTCGAGTACACGTGGCAGCCCCAATGGTCGAAGTGGTATCCCGACGACAACAGCAACATCATGCAGTTCGGGACGGGGGATCTGTACGGACCGGAGGCGACCCAGAGTCGCATCAAGGAAGCCATCTCAGACACGGACTACGGCTACAGTGGGGGCAATCTCAAGAACCCCAACGGCGAGACGGTGACCCTCAGCCTCTATCACAGCGCCGGCCAGCCAACCGAGCGGTCGATGGCCGATTTCATTGCTCAGGAGTTCAAACAGAACGCCGGCATCAACGTCGAGGTGTCGGCTATTCAGGGCGCGCAGTTCTCGCGGGAGTACTGGCAACAGCAGATCCCGGACAACCCCGACCAGTACGAGTGGAGTGAGGGGTCGAACAACGCGGGGCCGCGTGAGGTCACGAGCGCCAACCCGTGGGACATGACCGTCGTCTTCGGTCTCAACACCTACCCGCTCAACCCCACCACCGCAAGCGTGTTCTTCCAGAAGGACTCGGCGTACAACCCGTACGGCTACTACCCCTCCTGGAACGCCAGCGAGCTGTTCGAGCGGGCCAGCAACGCGACGAGCGAGGAGGAACTCCAGCCCATCTTCAACGAGATCTTCGCGAAGATCTCCGAGGACCAGCCGATGGGGATGCTCGCCTTCCCCGCGGACACGATCGGCTACGCGACGGGTATCAACGGCCCACAGGAGAACTTCTTTAGCGAGTGGGACTTCTCGGCGTGGTACCGCAACGGATGACGTAGCGACGCCGATCGCAGATCCCACTTGACGACCTTTCAATCAATGTACGAGACACCCTCACTATGGGACTAGGATGGTATATCACACGCCGGGTCGGCTGGGCGTTCATCGTGACGTTCATCATCGTCTCGATAACGTGGGCGCTGTTGGCCGCCGCGCCGAACCCCGAGATCGCGCAGGCAGCAACCCAGGTCGCGCTTCAGGGCGGGGATCCGGCGGATGCGCAGGCGGCCGCGGAGCGGGCGCGCGAACTCCGCGGACTCGACGCTCCGCTCTATCAACGATACATCGACTACGTCACCGGTGTCTACACCCTCGACTGGGGCTGGTCGGAAACCCGGAGTCAGCCGGTGATCCAGGCGATCCTCGGGGCGCTGTACTACACGGCACAGTACTCGATCCCGTGGACGCTGCTGGTGATCATCATCGGGCCGATGGTGGGGCTGTACTCGTCGGCCACCCAGTACAGCTGGAAGGACCACCTGGCGACGGGCTTTGCCTTCTTCGGGTACGCGATCCCGAACTTCTTCTTCGGGATCATCCTCCTGTTGATCTTCGGCGTCGAACTCGGGTGGATCCCGGTGATCTACAACACGGGCGTGCCGGTGTTCAGCCTCGAGAACGCCAGACAGCTCGCGGTACCCGTGTTCGTTCTCGTGACCGGCTCCATCGGCGGGATCATGCGGGTGTCACGCAACGAGTCGGCGGCGTTCATGAACGCGGATTTCGTGAAAACCGCGAACGCGAAGGGCGTCTCGAAGCTCAGGATCTACGCACGACACGTCCTCCGACCGACGATGGTGCCGCTGTCGACGACGATGATCAGCCAGCTCCTGTACCTGTTCGTCGGGTCGTCGTTGCTCGTCGAGATCGTCTTCGGGATTCCGGGGATCGGCCGGCTGAGCTACCGCGCCATCATCGCACAGGACACGAGCGTCGTACTGGGGTTCACGCTGTTTTTCACGTTCGTCGCCACGATCGCGAACCTCCTTCAAGACATCACATACACCGTGCTCGACCCACGGATCGACTTCGATGATCGATAATGGCTACTGACGAACCATCACCACGATTCGACTCGGTGGATTGGAACGAAGTCGCCGGCGGGAGCGGCCGCGCGTTCTCGACGAACTTCAAGGGCGTGACCGCCGTCCTCGGCGTGATCTTCGCGCTGATCGCCTACGACGTGTTCGTCGTGCCGGGCGACGTTCCGACGTTCGCAGCGGTCGGCTGGAACTACGACGTCACCGGCCTCGACTGGCTGTTCGCCATCTCGATCGTCCTGTTCGGGTTCTACGGCGTGTTGCCGCTGTACCAGAACGCCCGGATGACGCGGTACTACTGGAAGGAGTTCCGGAAGAACCGTCCTGCCGTACTCAGCCTCGTCTTCCTGGGTTTCGTCTTCGTCGGCGGGGTTCTCGGTCCGCTGTTCATTTCGGCTCCGGAGGTCCAACTGTTCACGAAGTATCAGCCACCGGTCGGCTTCGAGATCAGCCGGCAGTACGTCATCAACTGCGCCGGCCCGATCGTCGACGGTGCGTGTCAGGGAACGTGGCAGTACCCGCTGGGAACCACCCAAAACGGTCGGGACATCTTCGCGATGATCGTCTACGGGATGCAGATCACGATGAAGATCGCGTTCATCGCGACGCTGATGGTCCTGACCATCGGCACCGCGGTCGGGACTACCGCCGCGTACATGGGCGGCCTCGTCGACGAGGTGTTGATGCGATACGTCGACATCCAGCAGTCGTTCCCGACACTCATCCTCTACTTGCTCATCCTCTACATCTTTGGCGGGAGTTTGACCCTCTTCATCCTCCTGTTCGGGCTGTTCGCGTGGGAAGGAACGGCGCGGTACGTGCGAAGCAACGCGCTCGCAAAGAGCGAGGAGGAGTACATCAAGGCGGTCCAGCTCAGCGGCGCGAGCACCTATCAGGTCATCCGCCGCCACATCATCCCGAACACCGCGAGTAGCTGGATCACGGACCTCACGCTACTGATTCCCGCGTTCTTGCTGTTCGAGGCGCAGCTCGCCTTCCTCGGACTCGGCGATTCGACGGTCCCCTCGTGGGGACAGCTGATCGCCTCCGGACGCGCCGACCTCTCCTTTGCCCCGTGGATCACGCTGATGCCCGGGTTCGTGCTGTTCTTCACCATTCTTGCGTTCAACTTCCTCGGTGACGCCGTGCTCGACGCGATCGATCCCGAAACCCAGGCGGAGGCAGAACGATGACAACGGACACACCACTCCTCTCGATCGAGAACCTCACCACGACCTTCGACACCGACGCCGGACTCCTCACCGCCGTCGACGGCGTCAGCTTCGACGTCGGCCGCGGCGAGACGGTCTGTATCGTCGGCGAGAGCGGTTCGGGAAAGACCGTCGCGAGCGAGTCGATCACGCGCCTGATCCCGTCGCCACCCGGTTCGGTCGACGGCACGATCCGGTTCGAGGGCCGCGACATCGCGTCGATGAGCGAGTCCGAACTCCGGGAGATCCGGGGCCAGAACATCGCCCACATCTTCCAGAACCCGCAGGACGCACTGAACCACTGTTACACCGTTGGCTGGCAGATCACCGAGGCGGTGCAGGTCCACGAGGACGTCGCCAAAGAGGCGGCCCGCGAGCGCGCCGTCGATCTGCTCAACCGGGTCGGCGTCGCCAACGCAGCTGCCCGGCTCGACGATTACCCCCACGAGTTCTCGGGCGGCCAGAAACAGCGCGTCATGATCGCGATGGCGCTCGTCACGAACCCCGACCTCCTCATCGCCGACGAGCCCACGACGGCGCTCGACGTGACCGTGCAGGCCCAGATCCTCCGGTTACTCGACGATCTCCAGGACGAGTTCGGGATGAGCGTGCTCTTCGTCACCCACGATCTCGGCGTCGTGGCCGAGATCGCGGACCGGGTCGTCGTGATGTATGCGGGGAAAGTGATGGAGCGCGGTGACGTCTACGAGATCTTCGAGTCGCCCTCGCATCCGTACACTCGCGCGCTGATGGACTGTCTCCCCGGTGGGGACCGCGCCGCAGGGGGGATCGAGGGCACGCTCCCGAATCCGACCGACCCGCCCGATGGCTGTCGGTTCGCACCCCGGTGTGAATACGCCGTCGACGAGTGTACACGGGGCGACCAGCCCGAGGAGGCAGAGCTTTCGGCGAGCCACAGCGTCTCGTGTGTGTACTACTACGGCGGGCGCGACGCGTCGGTGATCACGGGCGAGGACGATGATGGCGATTGGTCGAGTTCGCCGGGAGGGCTGGCGGATGACTGACCGTCCGCTGCTCTCGGTCCGCAACCTGAAGAAACACTACCCGATCAAAGAAGGGGTCCTCTCGCGGCAGGTCGGGGCCGCCCGCGCCGTCGACGGGATCAGCTTCGACATCGCGCAGGGCGAGACCCTCGGATTAGTCGGCGAGTCCGGCTGTGGGAAATCGACCGCCGCGTCGTCGATCATCCGACTGGAGGAGCCGACCAGCGGCGAGGTGCTGTTCCACGGTGACGGGTACGACGACACCCGGACCTCCGGGGACGGAACCACGACGAACGACGTGACGGAGTTCGACGATAGGCAACTCAAGGCGTTCCGTCGGGACGCCCAGATGATCTTCCAGGACCCTTCTTCGAGTTTCGATCCGCGACAGACCATCGGAGCGTCGATCGCCGAACTCCTCGAAGTCCACGGGATGACCGACAAACAGCGCCGTCGGGCGATCGTCGAGAACCTGCTCGGAGACGTGGGGCTCTCGGCGAGCGACTACGATCGCTACCCTCACGAGTTCTCGGGCGGCCAGAAACAGCGCATCGCGCTCGCCCGGGCGCTGGTGCTCAACCCCGACCTCGTGATCGCCGACGAGCCGGTGAGCGCGCTCGACGTCTCCATTCGGGCGGAGATCCTCTCGCTGGTCAACGACCTTCAGGAGAAGTACGGTCTCTCGGTGCTGTTCATCAGCCACGACCTCTCGGTCATTCGGGACGTCTGTGATCGGGTTGCGGTGATGTATCTCGGCGAAATCGTCGAGATCGCACCGACCGAGGAGGTCTTCGCGGATCCACAACACCCCTACACCGAGGCGTTGCTCTCGGCGATCCCGACGCCGGACCCCCGGAACACCCGAGAGGACATCGAACTGAAGGGGAAGGTGCCGAGTCCGACCGATCCGCCCGACGGCTGTCGGTTCCACACGCGGTGTCACCGGGTGATCCAGCCTGACGAGTACGATCTCGAACAGTCACACTGGCGGGCGCTGCTGACGTTTCGCGATCGTGTCGTCGAGGGTAGTGTCGACGTCGCGAAGACGCGACGCGCGCTCGACACCGACGGCGACGGCGAGGATACGGTCTCCGACGCGGAGCTCAAACACGAACTCCGGACGGAGTTCGACCTCCCCGAGACGCTCTCGGATCGATCCGCCGAGGACACGCTCGCCGAGGCGCTCGATCGACTCGTCGCGGACGACCACGATCGGGCGGCCGAGCTGCTCTCGACGTTCACCACGCCCTGTGAGGAATCGAAACCCGAACTCACCGACCGTGGGACGAATCACCAGGCATCGTGTTTCCTCACCGAGAACGAGGCACCGCTGCAGGACGCCGCAGATCTCCGGGCCGACTGACGATCACCGCCGGCGGTTCGTCGAACTCCTTCGACCGAACACGGGTCCGCCGTCGCTGCTCGAAAACGAGGGAGCGGTACCGATGGAAGTACCGTATAGACGGAGCCTCAGCCGTCGCCGTGGGGATCGGTGATGACGACTTCCTGATCCACGACGTCGACGTTGATCAGGGTCTTCACGTCGTACGGGCTGTCGTCGAGTTCGTTCCCACCGCCTTCCTTCTTGATGACCGCGACGACGTCGACGATCTCCGCGCCGATCTCCTCTAGTGCGCCGGTGATCCCGCGGAGCGTCCCGCCAGTGGAGAGGACGTCGTCGAGCAGGAGGACCCGATCGCCCGAATCGACGTCGTTGACGAACATCTCGTTCTCGGAGTAGCCCGTGACCTGCGAGAGCGCGACCTCTCCCTCCAGCCCGTACTGGCGCTTGCGGACCACCACGAGAGGGATGTCGGTCATCAGTGAGGTCGCCGTCGAGATGTGGATCCCCATCGCGGCGGGTGTCACGATCTTGTCGACGTCTTCGAGCGCGGCCTTCCGGATGATCTTGATGACGATCTCGCGCAGGAGTTCGGGTTCGAGCATCGGGACACCGTCGCTGATCGGATGGACGAAGTAGTGATAGCCTTCCTTCTCGATGATCGGCGCGTCGAGCAGCGAGTCCCGAAGCTGATTCATGCCGCTGGTACATCGAGTCGTCGGTAAAACTTGACGGTCGTCGGTCGTGAGCCGCGCTCGCTCGCCGACCCATCGGTCGCATCGACGTCTGGCCGTACCGAGAGATGGATTTTTACCGCCGGCTCGTCAACCAGCGATCATATGGCCACGACGCCATACGAGCGGTTCCGGCGGAACGCCACGGGGATCGCCTCGACGGTGGTGACGGGAGTCTGGCTCGCGGCCATGTTCACCGGTCAGAGCTGGTGGCTCGCAGCGCTGCTGTTCGGCTACATCGTCGTCGTTCCGGTCGTCTCGATGCTGTTCGGCGACGACGAGGACTGGGAGGAACACGCCGACGAGGAAGAATGGACTGATGGCAAACGGTGGGAGGACAGCTGGACCGGTGGTGGCTGGGTATCCGACGACTCGTCCAACGATCCGTCCTCGACCAACAGCCGCGACGCCCTCGAAACCCTCAGAAACCGCTACGCCCGCGGCGAACTCACCGACGAACAGTTCGAGCGGAAAGTCGAACGACTCCTCGACACCGAGTCTCTCGAAACCGTCGAGGACCAGTATCGCGAACGCGAGCGGTTGCGAGAGTAGTGCAAGCGATAGGTTCGATCCTCTTTGATTCGCCAGCTGTCCGTTATTGCCACGGAAAAATGGGAACTGCACCGCCCCATTCAGTTTACCCCAGATAAGGGAGACGAGAGCGGCTTAGTTATGGGTTTTAGCTGGTACTGCCGCCACTCACATCGGTACTGAAGAGCGTTGCTGAGTTACCTTCCCCATCATCATAAACGACGCTCACAGATTCGGTTGGACTCAGACCTGTCGCGATCTGAGTACCAGCCGTGATTTCACCGCCCACAGCGTCCTGTCGAGTGCCGTCCACGACAGTATAGATATTTGCGCCGTCCAGCGTGTCTCCTCCACTCATCGTTATCGTACCACTATCATAGGTGAAGGTGGCTTGTGGTGCGGTTTGTTGATTACCGAAAACGCCAGTGGCGAACGCGCCGACCACGGCGGCGAGGATGACCACGACCGCGATCATCAAGACGACGCCAATAAAGCCTGAAAAGTAAAGTAACGACTATAACCTTGGCGACTTTGTATCTGAATGGGTGACCGGAAAATGGCTTCCGACACAGGTCAAGTGAACATATCGCTTGACACGGACGTGAAAGAAGAATGGCAACAGTACGTCGACGAACATCCCGATTATCGCTACGTGTCCCACCTTGTCCGGGCGGCAGTCGGGAAAGAAATCCGAGGACAGTACGGTGGTGGCGGGGGGGCTTCGGGCGACGTGGCCGAGCGACTATCCGACATCGAATCCCTGCTTTTGGACATCCAGAACGGCGTCGACGACGTTCACGATCGGATGGATGCCGTGGAATCCCAGTTGGAAGGCCCATCGACCGATGTCACCGATCTCGCAGGGGATGTGTTCGAATGCCTGCCGTCAGAGGGAATGGCTGGTCGGACCACCCAAGATGTACTGTCCGGCGAAGAGCACGCCGTTGACGAAGGCACAGTTCTGACCGGACGAATCAGCGATATCGCTGATCACTTGGACACCGATCCGATCCGTGTGCGACAGGCACTACAACAATTGAAAGAAGACACGCCGCTTGTCGATTCACAAAACATCGGTGGCGATGAAAGCTGGTTCCGAGTGAATTGATATGGCAGCCACCACCACCCGGACCCCCATCGGGAACGAGCACATCGATGAGTTTCTTGACGACGTTCACGGGCTGAAATCCGATGGGACCTACCAGACCCGGCATTCCGATCTGAAGAACTTCTACGGTTGGATGCAGGACAACGGCCACGACGACGTTACGGAGCTGTCGGCACGCGACATCCGGAAGTATCTGATTTGGAACGACCGGCAGGGATACGCACCTGCCACCATCCAGTCGCGCTATATGTCGGTCACGATGCTATTCAAAGAACTATCTGGTATCTACGACGTGATCGACGAAGACGACAACCCGATGGAAAATCTGGATTACATGTCGGTTTCGGGGCTGATGGAAGGCACAAAAAAGACCGACGACGACCCGGACAACGTTGTCTTCGTCACCCCCGAGGAGGTCAACATGATGTGCGAGGATGCACCAAATCCCCAACATCGAAACCAGCTAATCCTGCGCATTCTGTTTCAGACCGGTGTTCGTGTTCAAGAATGTCGAGACATGAAGCTTGAACACGTCGACCGGGACGAGCGGTCCATCCAGATTCACAGCCAGAAGACCGACGACTGGCGCACCGTGTGGTGGCAGCCCGGCAAGGTAGACACCCTGATGGCTATGTGGGTCGACCATCTTCGGGACACCCATTCCCCGGCTGCTGAGTCAGACCACCTGTTTCTAACAAACCGGTCCGAGAAATTGGGGAAGTCCCGAATCCAAGAGATGGTGCGCGACACCGCGAAGCGAGCAGGGATCCAGTCCGTACTATACACCGACCCGGCCGGAAAAGACCACCATCGGATTACGCCCCATGCGTTCCGACACGGCCACTGTGTGAACGCGGTGCGCAACGACATTGATATTGCCTTCGTTCGGGAGCACGTCGGGCATGAGTCCATCGAGACAACCAAACGCTATCTTCAGTTCAAAGAGGAGGAAATCCGGGACGCCTACCACCGGTTCGACACCGCGTAGCCCCACCTTCCGGCTATTTTCAGCCCAATATCGGTCGCTGTGACCGTCGCACGAACCGACGAAACGCCTGCTATTCGTCACCGTCAGAACGCCGTAGAACGCACTGTGCGCGTCGTGGCGGCATAGGGGTGCGACAGTCAACACAACCTATGTCGTTATCTGTCGATAATCGCAAGACGGTAGTACGGTCAGTATTAAAATTGTCAAAGTGCCGGAACATTCAAGCGTATCGTCGCCTTACCTGACGGTAGAAAGTTAGGAACTGATGTTCGGATGGGTGAGATCATCCGAACGGCCACGATTCGAATCCCATCGTGGTGACGATGACAGGGTGGAGACCTGTGCCATTTGCTTCGGTTGCGGGGCACTTAGGCCTATTGTCCTCGTCAACACGGTGGTGAGACGACAAGCTGCATATCGAGATCTTGGCTACTACCCCCACTACGGACGAATCGACGAATCGAACGACGAACGAACGACCACCGGAAGTCCTAACCCAGCAGTGGGTCCGTGACCGGACGAGAGCGGTCATCACCGACGCGCTTCGGGCCAACGGAGAGACCTTAGTCGAAGCCCCACCTGCCGCCGGCAAGACGACTGGACTGTTCGCTGCGGTTGAGGACACAGGTGAACCGATCACCTACCTAACCCAACGGGAGGACCTGTACGACCAAGCCGGCAAGCTGGCGCGCGACCACGGACTGAAACCGAAGGTCCTGCCGAGCCCACACCGGACGTGTCCGACATTTGAAGGCGACCACGGCGACGAGTGGCGCAATCGTGTGACGACTGTCTACGGTCCTAACGTCGGCGGTGCTGCCATCCACAAAGTGATGGACTTGCCATGCAGCGATGAGGGCACTTGCCCCTACCAGCTGGCGTGGGACTTCGAGCCGGCGAACTACGACGTTCTGGTGGGTCATTACGTCCATGCTAACGTTCCGTCCGCCGTCGAGAATCGGACGATCGTCATCGATGAGTTCGCCGAGGAAGCCGCCGTAACCACCTTCCACGATCCCGAACCCGTGGTTTCGGCATTCGTATCACGTCGGCGCGGGCTTCCGTTCGACGACTGGACTGATTTCGTCGAACATCGTCACGAACGAAGACCCGAAGCCGTCCGCTGGTTCGTTCGCAACTACCGCGACAAGAACCCCGACTCATGGGATGTCATCGATGACGATGGTGATGTGCATGGACTGGCCGGCGAGCTTGTGCTGGGACTGTTGTTCGCCGAGGATTTGGGTAACGGCTTCCGAACAACGGAGAAGACGATCCCCAAACCGACACCGGATGGGTGGCAACGAATGGCGCTGCGAGACACGTCCGTCCGGCGACGAATGTCCCCAAAAGTCGCATGGAACACCGAGAAGAACGCCGTCCATCTGCTATCCGTCCCCAACTTCGACGACGCGAACGGAGTGGCCGCGCTTGATGGCACACCCACAAAACGCATGTGGGATACGGCCTTTGGCGTTTCCTTCGACCACGAGCGAGTCGTTCCGCCGTCGAGGATGAACGACTATCTAACCGACGCGCTGGATATCAAAGTCCATCAGTACGGTGCGCACGATCCGGATAAGGCCGGCACGCGACCGTATTCGTCGGGCAATCACCTGTATGCCGAGACTGACGAGAAGCTACTTCATGGGATAGGGATGCACTTCGATGCCGATCCCGATGTCATCACGACGAGAGCAGCAATTCGTGAGTACGACGAAGACGACCGAGTTCTTCATCACGCCGACGAATATCGAAACTTCGCGTCGGTGAAGTCATCGAACGCTTTTCGTGAATCGACTGTCGGAGCTGTCCTTGGTTCCCCACACCCCGGTGACGAGACATTCAAGCGGTGGGGCGCTTTCATGGGATCCGCAATCGAGGGGTCCGGCAAGGGAGTAGATCGTTCCTACCGAGCCGTCGGCGACGAGATATACCACCACTACGTCCACAATCAGGTGCTACAGTCGATTCTGCGGTTTGGACGCGACGGACAGGAGGCGCATGTCCTTGTCACGTCGATGTGTACGCCGTCGTGGGTCGAACCTGAGCCGTTGAAGATGATGACGTTCAGCGGAAGTAGCAGTAGGGCTGTCGTTGATTGCCTTCGTGACAGCGACGGAATGTCGCAGAGTGAAATCGTTGACGAGACCGGACTATCCCAGCAGGCAGCATCGAAGGCGTTGAACGGACTGGATGAGAATGGGTTCGTCGCTGTTGAAGACAAACCCGGCCCATACAGCAGTCAATACGTGTGGAATTAGGAGTCCATGTGAATCATTGTGAAGCTACCACGATCCCATACTAAGCTTAGTATGGGACTATTGTACCTTCACAGTCGTTATCATGGTAGTCGTTAAGGACGACGGCAATCTACGTTGAACTTGGGAGGGTGTAGCATGAAGTTCGCAATCCCATACTAAGCTTATTATGGAGTCGTGAACTTCGTGCCAAGGACTGTCGTGGATGGCACTGACCCGAACAACTAACGGTCCCATCGTTCACCTGTCCGCTATGGCGCAGAAACAGACGACCGACATGGATGACTGGGAAGAAATCGGCGAACAGGCACAGAAGGCACGCGAGGAGCTGTTCAAACTTCACGAGTTGTTGGGTGGTGGCGACGCCGTGCCAAAGACCGTATGGCGGGACGCTTTCGAAAAGGCCGATGGTGGTCTGTCTGCGCTGAAATCCGACTTGGAGGATCGTATGGTCGAGGAGCATCCCGATGAGTTCGACACCGACGTGTTCTACGGCGGCGATTACTGACTGAACCAGTCGCTTCGGTTCGAGCAAGAGACGTTCATTCGGCAATTCGGCCAGTGATTGCGCCGTTCAACTACACTTTTCGCGTGGTATATCGGCTGTCGATGTTCTGTTGACAACACAACGGTGTCGATACGGACCAACGCCAGTGGGTGTTTGTGGTCGTTCTGAGCGGCATGGTATTGTCGCAGGAAGGGAAGGATAGGTTGCTAATCGGGCGTGACACACAGACACGATATGTGGGTGAGTGACAAACACTAAGTGCCGCCCATCGGTGATTTCGTTCAAGCAGATGGCAACGACGAGAGAATCCGGGCAGGTCTTGTCGCAGCTACAGTCGATGGACAGCTACGACTTTGAGCATCTGGTGGCCGATCTATGGGAACAGCAGGGATGGGATACTGAGGTGTCACAGGCGAGTTCAGACGCCGGTATCGATGTGATTGCGACGAAGGAAAACCCGTATCCACAGAAGAAGCTGATACAAGCGAAACGCTACGGTCCCAATACGACCGTTGGCAGCCCTGACATGCAGCAATATTATTCGTTGAAAGAGCAGGAAGACAACGTCGATTCCGTCGTCATTGTAACATCCAACGAGTTCACCTACGACGCCGAGGAACGCGCCCAAGAACTGAACGTTAAAACCGTCAACGGCGACGAAATGGTCGAACTGATTGACCGACTCAATAGCTACGATCTGCTGGACCAATACGATACATCCGATGTGATATCTGGTACTGCATCCCCCACTGTCAACGAGGCTCAATCCGAAGATAAATCAACAGATGAGGGGTTCTGGGCCGGCATTTCCAATGATTCGTACTATCGTTTCATCCAACTTGGAACAGCAGTATGGACTTTTGGTTTCATACTGGGAATAGCAGGATATTCTGGTAGTGGCGGGACGCTGGACGGTATATTCGGGCTTGTATCCATCATCACGTGGGTCGTGATGCCACCCGGCCTATACTACGAGGCGCAACGAGTAGCGGGAGAAACTGACTGGACACCATACAAGACGCTTTATGCCGCTACTGCCGTCATACCGTTTCTAAACGCCCTTATTGGCGGAATCTACTTGTATCGTCGAAAGAATGCCTATGAACGGGCACGGCCCCAAGGAATCGAGGAATCCGGTAGCTTCAGTGTCGAATCGGCAGACGATTCGCGCGAATCCATCACGGAACGATCCGAGTAGGAAGGGGCGCAGCCAGTTTATTATTGATGGTTGCCGTTTGTGTTTTGCAGCACAGTTCGGTTGTAACGTCCACCCGCGGCTTTTCACCGCCAATTGAATACTGTGAAGAAATCGTATCGTCGGACATCACCGTATTGGTCGATACAGACCATCTGTGTTATAGAATGTGTCGATACGGGACGTTAGGGGGCCTCAACGACGGTGTTTTGTGGCTTCGTGACATAGGTCTGGCAATGACAATTTCGCATCCGCAGCGACTGGGTGATTCACTGATTATCAAATCATGACTGACGAAGACGAAGCCACGATTGCGGAGCTTGAACAGCGCCATGAACGATTACAGCGGAAAGCGAAGCGAAAACCGAGCTGGCAGCGTGCCGCCGACAACGCCGCCGAGGAACTAATCGAAGCGAAGTGCGACCGAGTCGAGGAATTGGAAGTACAGTCTGACGACATGAGTCCGGCCGGCGCGGTGTTGGCACGTAGTCTTGGTGCGACCGAAGCCGGTCAGACGGCCGAACTACGCGACGAGATTGACCGACATCGAAGCGACATCGCGGAACTGGAGGAACAATGAGTTCTAAAGCTGACGGAGTGAACAGGGAGATTCGTTCCGCCGTCCGTGATTCAGATGCCGGACTACGAATGAACGAGTTGAATCTGGCCATCACCGTATCCGACGGAGATGATGTTTTCGCCGAAGTGTCGATAGGCCGTGACCGCCAGCGCCAGAAGATCGTCCATGTCATGACGGCTGCCGTCCGTGGTGTGCTACAGGCTACCGAGAGTGCATCCCATGACAGCGACGGCGACTTCACATCGCCACCGACGGACGGCGAGGCCACAGTCGTCGTTGTGGCCGACCGTATCTACCGCGTATCCGTCGAGAACGACTGGCAGGACCTGCCCGACCCAAAGCTATCGACAAGGGTTACATCGACCATCAGCGCCGTCTGACGGATACAACTTCTTTCAGGGCAGCGACAGGGAGCGCGCGGGCTATCTAA
The DNA here is from genome assembly GCF_000336915.1 of Halococcus saccharolyticus DSM 5350. NCBI lineage: Archaea > Methanobacteriati > Methanobacteriota > Halobacteria > Halobacteriales > Halococcaceae > Halococcus > Halococcus saccharolyticus. The sequence continues at coordinate 226,718 of NZ_AOMD01000018.1, forward strand.
AGCCGTGTGTGGACAGCCACGGTGGTCGGGCTGCTACGACTAATCCCGTACTATGTTCCCCGGTTCGGGTTCGCCGCTATCTTGACTGGTTGTATCGTCGGTGTCTGTCGAACCGTCATCTGAGGAGTCGCTATCTTCTGTTGATTCTGTAGATTCGGTTCCTTCTCGCTGAGATGGGGGCGATTCGTTTAGTAGTTCTTCGGTATTGGAAACGCGCTTCCACAGGAACCCCAGTGTCCACAGGAATCCGACTATCCATACTACGGACACCGCTACAGGTTCGATCCATGCGAACGGGGATGAATAGGTCCACCCGAGTTCATGCAGAAGACGGACGAAAAGAGGAAACATGACTGACAGAGCAATTGGAACGGCAGCCGATTTGATACCATCTTGAAGCTGCTGGGGGTCTAACGATTTGTCTTCTTCTACCAACAGTTCCCATTCGTCTTCTAATTCGTCAATATCACCTTGAATTTCTGAAACAACCGAGTCATGGCGGTCATATTTTTCGCGGTCGTATATGTCCCAGAGTGCTTCGACGATATATTTGAAGTCATTATCAAGAAATACCGCTGAATCCATTGTTGGGCCTCTTGATCGCAACTTTTCAAGGATTTCATCCCAACGTTCGCGGATTGTTTCGGCATGGTGCTGAATTAGGTCATCCGCAGTCAGTCCTCGATGCGTGATTAGCCCCTGCATCGCATCGTCAACTGATATTTCAGTTGCAGGTGGGTCCCAATCACTACCAACATCGTATTTTATGAACGAGTCAACATCGTCTTCTGCGCTTTCACGCCTCCAACGAACCTCGGTTTGCTCAACTTGTTCAGTGCGAAAATCCTTACGGGCAAGTAGGACCTCTTGTTCGGCTTCAACAGAGTTGGCTCGTTGCCGTATGCGCGACCGTTGAGTTTTGAGATCGGAATACCGCGTAACAAGGTAAGCAGTAAGGATACCAACGAAAATGCTTGCTGTTGAAGCAAGAACGCCATAGAATTGGAGCAGCGCCATATTGGTGAATTACATCTTCGGTGGAATGAAACGCTGATATCATTTTTGGTGTCCGGTGGACAGTCACAGGGCGAGGGCAAACACTGCGTATTCTCCTACCCGCAGGATTCGAGCGGTGGTTCCGGATCGACAGGGCTGATACTGCCTCTGAGGTGGTTGTCGGGGCGTTATGGAACGGTTGTTACCGCCGACCAGCCAAAGACGAATGCAAAAACAACGACCCAAGCCATGACCAGCCAGACACGATGAAGGATGCTTCGATAATCTCGATACTTGCCAGTTAGCAGACTCAGTCCGAACGAACCGATCAATACCGCCCCTCCAATGAGGCCGACGAACAGTAGAACTGTCCCACCACGTCTGCGAACAAGAGGAATAAACGAAAAGTACGCTGATACCAATTTTGGGATGACCCACAGTGCGAACCCCAAGCAAACAATCCCGACCACGCCCCTAAGTACGGAATTGGGTTTCACTGCTTGAGGCGACAAACCGATGGTAGTTAGTTACTGTCATTCCGCTGAATCGCACCAAATGGGCTGGCAAATGGTGTACGCATTTTCGTGGGTCTCTTTTCCAGTAGTACCGCTATATGTCAGATTAAAGGGGCACTGGCGCACGCCGGAACCAGCCTGTCGCGCTGCGCATCCCTGTTCCGCGCCATCGAACCCACCCTTTGCGTGTCGAGAGACGGGTTCGCCGGGCGTCGTGTGTCGCGTGAACAGCGGATACGTGCTTCAATCCCTGTCGTCATCAGAACGAGTACAGTCGCCGTGTGTGCGCCGTCAGAACGACGCAAAAGGAGTTCGTTTCACCGGGCGTCAGAACGCCGTCAGTGGCGCGATGTTGGCGTGTGTGCCATATTTACTGGCCCAACGCTTATCCATCGTCGCCGAAAAATGGGTGTTGTATCGGACCGCTCAGTCCACCCAAGAGGGTGAACTCGGGAAGCCGGATTATTAACTGCCGCTACTGCCACCGGCATCGAATGATCCGAGCACCGCGGAGTTTCCGTTGCCGTCGTCCCATATCACTTGAACGGTGGTATCACTACTTACCGATACGTCCGAAGTGCTGCCAGCAGTGACCTCTCCACTTGTATCAGTTCCACCCCAATCCGATCTGCCAGAGTCGCCTACTTTGGTGTATAGATTGCCTGAATCTATCGCATCACCACTTTCCATGACCACTTGGGTATTCGCTGCGTCGTAACTGAAACTGGCCTGTGGTGCGCTGTTCTGATTCCCGAAAACGCCGGTGGCGAACGCGCCGACCACGGCGGCGAGGATGACCACGACCGCAATCATCAACACAACCCCGATAACGGGGCTAACTGCGCGGTCATCACCGGACAGCCTATCGAACAGGTTCATCGTTTGCGTCCCGTATTGTAGTCACTGGTAGTCCGAACGTTTTTCATGACGCCAATAACTGGGCTGACTGCACGTGAATCCGATCGAAGTTCGTTGATTCGTTCTCTCATTTTGGTTTCGCTCACCCACCAGCCCCGGACTCGGCGGCCTTCGACACCACCCAACCGTTCGACTATCGCCACCGCCGCAGTTCGTTTTACGCTGGTGTGTCACTACGAGTTGCGCAACATCCTATATAATATTTTTCTTTGATTCTCCCTACCACATGTCACCAGTTCAATAGAGTTTTGTCACGAGGTTCCCGCAACTTCAGTGACTCGTCTTACTGACCGTCATGTGGCGAACGATGGAGGGAGGACGGATTTGAGAACGATTAAGTCCCGGCGTTGGCTGATTCGAGGTGTGTCTCTCGCGACGCTCGCCGCGCTCCCCGCCGCCCCGACGGTCGGCCAACTCGGTATCGGCAGCGTCGCCCAAGCCGGCTCCGAGCGCATGGGCGTCACGTTTCACGGCGACGCATCGTGGCCGGACGACCCGACCGAGTGCGAACGGTGATCGCAACCGTATTGTGCGAGAGCGGTGACGCGTTCGGATACCGACCGGCGATCCGCCGGTTCGACCCCTGAACCCCGTACTCACTCATGTCCACCGAGTCTTCCCGATCGACGCTCGCCGTCGGTTTCCGCGATCGTCTCGCTACTGTTGCGTCCCATCCTCGACTGGTCGTCGCAGCGATCACCGTCCTCGCGCTCGCCGTCCGGCTGTTCGGGCTCGGTGCGCGAGTCGCCCACCAGGACGAGGCCCGCGTCGCCTACTGGGCGTATCGCTACATGGAGACGGGCGTTTACTGGTATCGCCCGATCGTCCACGGCCCGTTCCTGACGATCGTCGACAGCTACGTGTTCGCCTTGTTCGGGGCCTCGGACTTCACGATGCGACTGGTCGTCGCCGTCGTTGGCGGCTTGCTCCCGCTTGCGGCGCTGCTCTTTCGCCATCGGCTTCGGAACGGCGAGACGATCGCGCTCGCGCTCGTGCTCGCCGCGAACCCCATTCTGCTCTACTACTCGCGGTTCTATCGGAACGACCTCCTGCTTGCGGGGTTCATGTTCGTTGCGTTCGGGTTTTTCCTCCGAGCGTACGACCACCGCCGGCCCATGTTCCTCTATCTCGGCACCGCCGCGTTCGCGCTCGCGTTCACGACCAAGGAGAACGCCCTGCTCTACCCGGTCACGTGGATCGGTGCGACCGTGTTACTCCTCGATCGTCGGCTGCTCGTCGATCGAATGGATGAGCGAGGGCTCCGGCGAGCGGTCGTCGGCCGAACGCGGCAGGTCGCGGGTGCGCTCCGACGCTGGGGACTCCACCTCGCGCTCGCGGTCGTGGAGTTCTTCGCGATCTTCGTGTTCTTCTACGCACCGCGTGGCGAAGCGGCCGGTGCGGAACCGACACTCGGCGCGACGCTCGCCGATCCGACACTACTTCCCGCGTTGGTGGGCGAGGCGGTCCTCGGATCGTGGAACGCCTTCCTCGGGCAGTGGGGCAGCGGGAACCAGGATTCGTACCTCTCGACTGCAGGGCAGCTCTGGTCGGTGCTCCTTGCGGGCGCGCTGGTCCTGCTCGTACTCGCGCTCGTGGGCTTTCTCGTGGACCGGTACACCGGCAGGCAGCCGCGCGACCTCGTGGCGTTCGCGACCTACTGGGGTGTCGCCAGCGCGATCGGTTACCCGATCGCCGTTGACAACCCGTTCCCGTGGGAGGTGATCCACGTCGTCGTGCCGCTCGCGATCCCGGCGGCGGTCGGGTTCGCTCTGATCGGCCGCGTCGGTCTCGAAAGCCTCGACGAGAGCGACACTATCGCCGCGGTCGCCGCGGCGGTGGTCGTGATCGCGATCGTCGGCCAGGTCGGCGTGACCGCCTACGATACCTCGTTCGCCGACCCGCAGGGTGAAGACAACGAACTCGTCCAGTACGCCCAGCCCGCGAGCGAGATGAAGCCGCTGCTCGGCGAGATTCGCGAGACCGTCACGGAAAACGACGGCACCGACGTGCTCTACTACGGCGACGATCCCGACTTCGACGGCGACGAACTCTACGCGCCGAACCCTCGATCCCACGACACACCGATCGCTGGAAACGGCTGGTTCGAGCGCCTGCCCTTCGCGTGGTATTTCGAAGCCTACGGCGCGGAGACGAACAGTACGGCCGATGCGGCGGCGGTCCAGCGGGCGGTGGCGAGCGGCGACCGACCGCCGGTCGTGATCGCGTTCGATCGGGTGTCGTCCTGTGGAAAAGAGTACGACGATGCCACCGATATCGATCAGTTCATGGAGGGTTACGAGCGCCACGATGTCGATCGGTTCCTCTACGACAGCGGCTGTACCATCAGTAGCGTCACGGTCTACGTCGACGAAGACCGGAACTCGGCGACGTAACTCTCGCTGTAGCGTTCCGGCACGACTCTCAGTCGAATTCGCCGCTCAACGACTCGGCGACGCGTGCGCCCAGTCCGGATTTGTCACCCGCGTACTCGCTCGTCTCGTCCTCACGGACCACGAGCGCACGCGTCTCGTTCTCGCCCATCACGCTCGCGTCGTTGGCGACGACGAAGGCGAGTCCCGCACGTGATTGAATTTCGCGTGCGGCAGCGATCATCGCCTCGTCGTCGCCGCTCGTCTCGGTTTTGAATCCGACGATCGGGAGATCGGGGTGGGCGTCGCGGACTGTGTCGATCAGTTTCGGCGTCGGTTCGAGGGCGAGCGTCAACTCCTCCTGGCCCGACCGAATCTTCTCGTCGCTCCGCTCGACGGTGTAATCGCCGATCGCCGCCGCCGAAACGAGCGCGTCAGCCGCCGCGACGGATTCCTCGACGGCCGCCGTCATCTCCTCAGCGCTCTCGACACGCTCGACCGTGGCGTAGGGAACCTCACCGCCGTCGTGGACGAGCGTTACGTCCGCACCGTGGGCGTAGCACGCCCGCGCGACCGCCTGCCCGGTCTTCCCCGACGAGCGGTTGGTCAGCACTCGAACAGGGTCGATCGCCTCCGACGTGGGTCCGCTCGTGACCACCACGTGACGGCCAGCGAGCGGCGTCTCGCCGGTAGCGCGCGCGGTCCCGAGGACGATCGCCTCCTCGGTTGCGATCTTCGCCTTCCCCTCTTCGATCCGGGGTGAGACGAACGCGACGCCCCACGACTCGACGCGCTCGATCGTCTCACTCACGCCGGGATGGTCGTACATCGGCTCGTGCATCGCGGGGGCGACGACGACGGGAACGCCGGCCCCGAGCGCGGTCGTCGCACACGTCGTCACGGGTGTGTCGTCGATCGCGGCCGCGATCTTCCCGACGGTGTTGGCGGTCGCGGGGGCGATCAGGAGGACGTCGGCCCAGCCCTCGCGGCCGCAGAGGTCGACGTGCTCGACTCGCCCCGTGATCCCGGTCACGACGGAGTTGTCGGTGGCGAACTCGACGGCCCAGGGATGAACGATCCCTTGGGCGCTCTCGGTCATCACGCCACGGACTGTGGCCCCCTGGCGACGGAGTTCGTGAGCGAGTTCGACGGTCTTGACCGCCGCTATCGATCCCGTGATCCCGAGTGCAACGTTCACTCCGCGCAACATCCTCTGAGCATGGGTCGCCTCGCGGTTTAAATCCGCCGTCAAGCACCCGATGTCGAAAAATGGAGGACGCCGTCACGATTCAGCGAAGTTCGGCTGGCCCAGACTCTCTCAGCGTGACTGTCGAACCGCAACCACGCCGAGTGTGGCGAGCGCGACGGCCCCGAGGAGCACGAAGACGATCCGGACGAGCCCGAACCCGAACCCGCTCGTGGCCCCGCTCTCGCCCGTTTCGGGAGCGGCAGTCGTCGAGCCGTTTCCGGAGACGTTCTCCGCGGGCGTGATCGTCGCCGGCGCGTCGGTGGTCGTGGCCGGCGTTGCTCCGTTCATCGACGTATTCGCCGTGGCGTTGCTCGCGGTCGTGCCGTTTGCCGTTGCGTTGCTCGCTGTAGCGTTCGTTGCGCTGCTTGCAGTCACGTTGTTCGCCGATGCGTTGGCCGTAGCGTTGCTCGCGGTCGTATCGTTCGCTGTTGTCGTCGTGCCGTTCGCCACCGTCGGTGGCGACGCGACCGGCGTCAGCGTCTGCTGGATCGGCGGAGCCGCGTCGGCCGACACGTTCACCGACCCGCCGGCTGCACCGGCGACGTCGGCGAGCGGGGCGAACGTCCCGAACTGCGTGAGATTGGTGGCCGTCGCCGTGTTCGCCGCGGTGTCGGTTTCGGCCCCGTTGACCTCGGTCCAGTACTCCCCGTCGTTGCGCCACACCGTGACCGACGAGGCGTTCGACCCCTCGTAGCTCATCGTCATCGAGAGTTCCGAGCCTCCGCCACCCGTGCTCGTCACTTCGACGAACGTCCCGAGGCTACGGGTTCCCTGGGGGATCTCCGGCGGTGACGTCGACGATCGCAGCCCGACGTTCTGCTCGGTCAGCGAGACGGTCGTGGTGGACAGTCGGAGATCGGTGACGGTGTTCGTGCCGTCGTTCCGGAGCGAGTAGTAATCCCACCGCGTGTTGTTCCGCGCGGTGTTGTCGGTCACGGTGTTGTTTTCGCTCTCGCGCTCGAAGTGAATCCCCCACTTGTTATCGACTGCGACGTTGTTCCGAAGGGTGTTGTTCTCGCTCTCACCACCGACCGCGATCCCGAGCCCGTTAACGTACGCCGTGTTGTCGACGATCCGGTTGTCGTTCGCGTTCGCGAGCGTGATTCCCTGGGTGTTGTTGTCCGCGACCGTCCCGCGGATCGTGCTGCCATCGACACCGAGGTAGAACACGCCGACCGTCCAGTTGCTCGTTTGGACGCGTCTGATGGTCACGTTCTCGACCGCGCGCGACGAGCCGTTGGCGTGGATCGCGTGGCCCGATCCGCTTCCTTGGAGGCTGTGGCCCGCCCCGTCGAGGGTCACGTTGCTCGCCGTGATCGTGAGACAGTTCCCGTCACCGCCCGTGACGTTCTCTGTCAGCACGTACGTCCCGGATGCGTCGATCGTCCGGCACGAGTCGACCCCGGTCGCGTTCCCTCCACTCTGTGCGCCAGCGAGGCCCACCAGCGACCCGGTTGCGCCCACGAGCAGCGCCACCACCACGACGCCGACGAGCAGCGTCCGCCGATTCTCCGCTCCATTGCTATCGAAACCGGGACGTCTTCGCATTAGTCGTCGAATCCGTACAAAAGCGGTGCGTATGTATCTCCCGGTATCGACCGGGCGAAACCCTCGCGTGAGCCGACCTCGAGACGCTCCATGTCGAGAAGGGAACGTTTACCAGCCACGGACACGAGACGTTGCCGTGGATAGCGTCGAAGTCAGCACCGTGGTCTACTTGCCCCCCGAGGAGGCCTACGAGTTCCTGCTGGATTTCCCGGGCTACGCGAACTACTCCGAGTACCTCACCGGTGTCGAGAGCCACGGCGACGGCTCGCCCGGCACGGAGTACGATCTCCATTTCGCGTGGTGGAAACTCACTTACACGGCGCGCTCGCGCGTCACCGAAGTCGACCCGCCCAACCGGATCGACTGGCAAGTCACGAAGGACATCGACGCCCGCGGCCGCTGGACGGTCACGGCCGTCGACCCACCGGCAGGCCGCGAGCACGCCTCGGAGGTCCGCCTCCGAATCGAGTTCGACGCCGATTCGGTCGATCCGAGCGGGTTCGATCTCCCGCGGCTCGTCTCCCTGTCGTGGGTGGTCGAAAAAGTGAAGCCGCTGATCGAACGCGAGGCCGAGCGCGTGGTCGAACGGATCGTCGCCGACATTGAGGGCGAATCGCGGCCCGTGGATCTAACGGTTCATACGGCACCCGACGACGTTTGAGGCCGCGCGATCGAACTACCGAACTGTGTTCCTCACTTAGATCTCGAACCATGACCGACAGCACGGGAATCTCGCGCTGTGGTACGGTGTCGCCGTGGAGTTGCTATACGCTGTTCTCTCGATCGTGCTGTTCGTCATTGACCAGCTCTACGTTGGAGTGGAACTTCTCTGGCTGATCGGATTGATCGTCGGTCTTGAGACGTTTGTGATAATAGTGTTCCCGGTATCGCTTTACAAAGAAACGGTAGCGATTCGTGATACCGGCGTCGGTTGGAAGCCGAATCTAGTGCTGTATGCCGCACTCGGCCTCGCTGCACATGGGAGCATAATCATCTTCGGTAGAACTGGATTGCAGCTCGTCACGGTTGCTCTCGGCGTTGCAGCGGTCTCCCTCTACCAACGACGTCGGAAGACGGGCACGCCCTGAATGGTGTAATCGATCACCCGTAGGTCGCGTCCCACCGGGTCGCCTTCCGGAGGTTACCACACTCGTTGCATTTCACTCGGCCCATCGTGTCCATCGCGTTATCAAGGGTCTCGCAGTTCGTACAGAAGTAGCCGTACTTGTCCTCCTCCGCGAACTCGGAGTCGCTGTAGGCGGTGAGAAAGGGTGCTTTCGAGCCGCGCTCGACCTGTTTTTCGTTGACGTACAGTCCCTGGTCGTCGAGCGTGCGCACCGGATCGGACGACTCGGTCGTCGGTTCGACCTCGGCGTCGTCGGCGTGGAGGTAGATGTTCTCGACGTAGCTGCCGTCGTCGATCTCGACGGTGTCGGTGCCGACCTGCTCGAATCCGTACGCCGTGTAGAAATCGTTGCCCTCGGTGTTGTCGTCGAGCACTTTCGCACGGAGCTGTGCGGCCCCCATCTCGGAGAGCGCCTCCCGGGTGCGCTCGAACAGCCCCGCACCGATCCCCTGGCCACGGTAGTCGGGGTCGACGTGGAGCCATAGCAGGTCGCCGTTGCCTCCCTCGTTCACGAGGTCGCTCTCGGTGAACCCGCGGACCTCGTCCGCTTCCTCGGCGACCAACAGGAGTGTGTCGTCCTCGTCGAGTTTCTCCGCAAGCGTCTCGTCGTCGTACCACTGGGTGATCGCCCCGTCGATCGCCCGGGGGCTGAGCGAGTACGACGCTTCCATCGAATCGCGCGCGATCCGTCTGATCGCTTCGCCGTCGTCGTGGGTGGCTTCCCTGAGGTTCATGCCGTTGTTTCGGCGTTCGAACGCATAAACCCCGGTGCCGATTCAGTGTCGACCCGGCTCCGGCGTCGCCCATCCGTGGATCGTCGTGGACGGACCGTCTGGTGACATCGAACACGTTGTCGTAACGCTAAAGAGTCGAACATTCGTCTAGTGGACTAACATGACCATCATACGAGCGTTCTGGAGGGATCACGTTGGGAGTTGAGGTGAGGGAATCGCCGGTTTCGGCTGCATCGTTCGAAGCGATGGAAGCCTTCGTCGGCGATTACCTCGCGGCCAGCGTCAACAACGAGGTCGACGGCGGTCGGATGCGGTGGTACCCGTGGCACTCCGCGGCGTACCGGTTCAACCACATCAGAAACGTGGTCGCGATCGCGACGGAGATCGCCGAAGCCGAAGGTGCGAACGTCGACGTCGTCCGGGTCGCCGCGCTCTTTCACGACGTCTCGAAGCTCGAAGCCGAACAGGACCACCACGCCGAGGCGGGCGCACGCGTCGCTCGCGAATATCTCCAATCGCACGGCGAGTACCCCGAGTCGTTCGTCGAGGAGGTGTGTACGGCGGTCGCCGATCACTCCTATCAGGGCCCGCTCACGGAGCTCCCGCTCGAAACGCGGTGTCTCATCGAGGCCGATCTGCTCGACAAGGTGGGAGCGAACGGAGCGGTGCTGTTGGTCCTCCGGATGGGCTACGAATCACGCACCCACATGGACGCCGCCGAGATGGTCGGGCGAGTGGCCGATCGCGGCGAGGACGTGGCCGCGCGCGTCGAGAGCGATCGGGCGGTGAGCCTCGTCCACCAGCGGCTCAAGCGCGTGAAGTGGCTGCGCGAATGGCTTGACGACGAGATCGCTGGCGTGGACATCGAGCCCGACGAGTGAGCCACCTGGCTCAGACGAGCGGGAACGATCCACCCAGCACCGACGTCGCCTCGCCGAGGAAGATCAGTCCGAAGACCGCGAGCACGATCGCGCTCGCGTAGGCGACTGTCGGTCCAACACTGGTAGCCCGCCGCTCGGCCGCGACCAGCGTCGCCGGAAACCCCACGATCCAGACCACGATCCCGGCGAAAAACCCGACGAGCAGCGTTGGGCTCCCGGTCGAAACGACCAACACGCCCGAGAGCGCCTCGCCGACGGAGGGCAGCGCCGCGAGCACGTCGATCCGGCCCGGTTCAAGCAGTCCGACGCCAACCGTGAGCCAGAAGACGATCTGATAGGGATTGGTGAGCGCGAGCACGAACGCCTTTCGGAATCCCCGCGAACCCTCGGGAGTTACCTCGTCGGTCGAAGCGGTGGCATCCCGCGCCGCAGTGTAGGCGAAGTAAAGCATCAACGCGCCGCCGATCGCGAACGCGAGGCCGCGCACGATCGGGAACCGCTCGACAACTGCGACCGCACCGACCACTGCGAGCACGAAAAAGCAGGCGTCCGCGATCAACGCACCGAGTCCCGCCCAGAATCCCGCTGTCCAGCCGCGGAGCACGCTCTCCTCGGCGATGATCGCGTTCATCGGACCCGGCGGTGCGGCGATCGCGAGGCCGAACACCGCACCGGCGAGCACCGTCGTTGCGGCTTCGAGAACGGCCATCGATCACTCTCTCTGACCGGTGTCGGTCGTGCACCCAGCGGACGCACCTGTCTTCATCGTCATCGTCTCATACGCGGCGACTGGCGCGAATAAGTCTGTTCATCGTGTTGATACATGTCGACGCGGTCTGGTGCGGCGGCCGCCAGGCGGCGGTTGCGGCAGTGGTGCGGTTGCGGTGGCGGAAGCAGTGCTGTGCGGGGCGGTTGCGGCGGTAGTGCGGAAATCGCCAGCAACTGTACCGCAAGCGAGCGACTGAGGACCCCGTGTAAAAAAGTCGATGCTTAGATACCCTTGCCCATCAGATGGCTCCGGAGGATGTCGTCTTCCTTGTTGCCGGTGGCGGTGTTCATCAGCACTACCGTGTCGTCGCTCTCGAACTCGTTCTGTTCGGCGAGCTCCCACGCGCCGCTCGCGGCCGCCGCGCAGGTCGCACCCATCTCGACTCCTTCGTGTTGGGCCACCGTGATCGCGCTGTCGAGGATGTCCTCGTCGGGAGTCGCGACCGCGCCGCCGTCGGATTCACGGAGTGCGTCGAGAATCAGCGGGCTCGCACCGGGGTCGGGGATCTCGATCCCGCCGCAGATGGTGTCGGGCGTGTCCCACGTCTCGTGGGTCGCGTCGCCCGCGTTCCACGCGTCGACGATCGGCGCACAGCCGCTCGACTGGGCGGCGTACATCGCGGGGAGGTCGTCGGTGAGCCCGAGGTCCCGGAACTCTTTCGCGCCCTTGTGCATCCCGACGAGCCCCACGCCGCCGCCGGTGGGGTAGACGATTCTGTCCGGGACTTCCCAGTCGAGCTGTTCTGCGATCTCGTAGTACATCGTCTTCTTGCCCTCGTGGCGGTATGGCGTCGTGAACGAGCTCGTGGAGTACCAGTCCTCACCCTCCATCGCGTCGGCGCAGGCCGCGGCGGCGTCCTCGAAGCGGCCCTCGACCACGGTCATGTCGCCGCCGTGGACGTTGATCATCGCCTTGTTGACGAAGTTCGCTCGCGAGGGGACGAACACGTGCGAGTCGAGCCCCGCGCGGGCGGCGTAGGCCGCGGCCGCCTGGCCGGCGTTGCCCGCCGACGTGAGCACGATGTCGCTCGCGCCGTGCTCGCGTGCGGCCGACACCGCGAGCGCGTGGCCGCGATCCTTGAACGAGCCCGTCGGATTCCGACCCTCGTCTTTGATCACGACCCGCCCGACATCGAGCTCGTCGGCGAGCGCGGGACACTCGATCAGGGGGGTGGTGCCCTCGTCCATCGTCACCGCCGCGTCACGCGGGATCGGGAGGAGTTCCTCGTAGCGCCACTGGCCGTCAAACGGCCTGGCTTCGAGGTCAGTGCGCGTGAGATTGATCTCCTCGTAGTCGTACGTCGGGTCGCAGATTCCGCCACACTCGGGACAGTCGTGGGTCACCGACTCGGCGTCGAATCGCTCGCCGCAGTCGGTGCATTCGAGCCCGTCGAACGCCGCGGTCGTCTCCATAGGCTTGGACGGGTCGGGAGCGACAAATGGGTTCCCGTCCGATCATCGCTGTCGTCAAATCCGGTTCGAGTTGACGTTGCAACATTACCTGAATCGCCAGTCTCGAAACGGCTTCCGAGACCGCACTGTTGCCGACATCAATGAGAACCGCAAGCCACACACCTCCCCAGCCGATTCGCTCCGCTCGTTTCACTCGCTTCGCTCATCCCTCGCACGAGAATGGCGCGCCGACAAGCGGCGCGCAGCCGCGCGCCAACTGCACGGTCATACTCCGAGCCAGCGAAGCGTCGTCCAACCCTGATGCCAGCGGTTTTGTCCCCGGCGATCGGAGGTGATCCATGACTCGGGTCATCGTCGTCGGCGGGGGGCTCGCAGGGCTGACTGCGGCCCGCCACCTCGCCCGCGCGGGGATCGACGTCCAAGTGTTCGAGCGCCGGGACACGGTCGGTGGTCGTGTTCGGAGCCGCCACGAGGACGGGTTCGTGCTTGATCGCGGTTTCCAGGTGTTGTTCACGGCGTATCCCGCCGCAAAGCGCGAACTCGACCTCAATGCGCTCGATCTCCGCGAGTTCACGCCCGGCGCGACGATCGCGCGACCTGGCCACCGGACCGTGCTCGCCGATCCGCTCCGCGATCCCGGCTCGCTCACCGACACCCTGTTCAACCGCGATCCCACGCTCCGCGACAAGCTCAGGGTGCTCTCCCTCCGCCGCGAGTTCGCCGAACGGGACGAGACCGAGCTCTTCGTTGGCGAGGACCGATCGATCCGCGAGTTCCTTGCCGATCGGGGATTCTCGGAGCCGTTCGTCGAGCGGTTTTTCGCCCCGTTCTACGGCGGAATCACGCTCGATCGGAACCTCTCGACCTCGGCCGCGGTGTTCGGCTACACCTTTCGGATGCTCGCCGAGGGGTCGATCGCGATCCCTGCCGATGGAATGGGTGCGATCCCCGAACAGCTCGCCGATACGGCTCGCGACCAGGGTGCCCGGATCGCACTCGATACGCCGGTCGAGACGATCGAGACGCCCGAGCGTGGGGCTGGATCGATCGACACGGCGACCGACGAGGTGACGGTCGAGACCGGCGGCGAGACCCACACGGCGGACGCGGTCGTGGTCGCCACCGATCCGCAGTCCGCCAGGGACCTCACCGACGTCGCGTCGATCCCGACCGACGCCCGCGGCTGCGTGACCCAGTATTTCTCGCTGCCGACCTACAACGCCCTCGACACCGGGCGAAAGCTCCTGCTCAACGCCGGCGAGGATGGCCCGAACCACGTCGCACCCCTCTCGACGGTGGCTCCCGAGTACGCTCCAGATGCCCAGACCCTTCTGAGCGCCACCTTCCTCGGTGATCCGGACGAAAGCGACGACGAACTCGCCACACAGGTCGAGCGGACGCTCGCGGCGTGGTACCCCGAGCGCCGGTTCGACGATCTCGTCCATCGCCACACCGATCGGATCCCGTTCGCCCAGATCGCCCAGCCGCCGGGCTTCTACCGCGACACGCCGGCCGTCGACGCACCGGCAGGTTCCGTCTATCTCGCTGGCGATCACACCCGGTGGTCGTCGATCCACGCCACGCTGGACAGCGGCCGTGCGGCCGCTCGTGCAGTGCTCGATTCAGAGTAGTTCTCGAAACGTACCCAGCGGAGGGAATTCGAGCGTCTCGTCCGCGTCTTCGTCGCGAACTACTGGCCGGAACTCGTCGAGATCGGTCACGAGCGGCGAATCGAGCGCCCCGAGCTGGTTGACGACGACGCCCGGTGCGAGCTTCGTGAACGACGGCAACACGACCACCTCGGCGGCCACGGCGGCCGACCGTCCGACGAGGTAGCAAGGCCGCCGTTGTCCCTCGATCCGGATCGCCGGATGATCGTGACCGACGACGTACCGCTCGGCTGCGGTGTCGGGCAGCGCGTGTCCGTGGCAGACGACCGTTTTCCCCACTCGGTGTTCGTCCGCGGTCGGACCGTCCCACACTGCGTCGAGCAGCGTGTCGTGGTTGCCTGGTGTGACGATCAGCCGCGCTCCGGCCTGCTCGACCGTTCGCTCCACGTGGTGGAAGGTTTCGCGCACCCCGTCGGGAAGGCGATCGAACGAGTGGAGCACGTCGCCCGCGAGCACGACCTCGGTGGGCGAAAAGCGCTCGCAGAGTTCGGCGAGTCGCGACGGAACGTCGCTCTCCGAGAGCGGCAGCTCGACGTTCGCACTCGCGCCGCGCCCGAGATGGAGGTCCGCAAGCACGAGCGCATCACTTTCGGGAAGGTGGATCGCCCGGTCCGCGAACGCCGCGTCCATTACCCGGTCTCCGAGCGCGAAACGGATAGCCCCGGCGAACGGATGTGACCCGATACCGTCTTTCATCACACTCTTATTACAATTGCAGGTGTGTCACAGAGTGTGACGACCACCGATCCNTTCGGTCGCGCCATCCGCGACTTCCATCGCGGCGAACAGGACGAACCGCTGCTCGACCGGGACGGCGAGAAGATTCGCAACCATCCGATCGAGGAGTTCTATTTCGGGACGTTCGACCCCGAGAGCGAGGCGGGCGCGTGGTGCGCGTCGTGGCTCGACGGACCGTTGCTCGACATGGGTGCGGGTGCGGGCCGGGACGTGCTGTACTTTCAGGAGCAGTTCGAGACGGTCGCGATCGAGGTGAGCGAGCGCCTCGTCGAGACGATGTGCGAGCGCGGCGTCCGCGACGCCCGCGTCGGGGACATGTTCGCGCTCTGTGAGACGTTCGACCGCGATCGGTTCGGGTCGGCGCTCGCCATCGGCACCCAGCTGGGACTCGCGGGGTCGATGCAGGGGCTGCGCCGGTTTCTCGGCGATCTCGCGTTCGTAACGACGTCCGACGCGAGCGCGGTGCTCGACGGCTACGATCCCAACTACGAGGGCGAGGATCTGCTCGGCTACCGTCCAGACCCAACGCCAGGCCTCGCCCACCGAGTGCTGCACTTCGAGTACGAGGGCGAGGTAGGCGAAACGCTGTACTTCCGCCTGTTCAGTCCCGATCGCGTCCGTGAGGCGGCCGTCGGTACCGGCTGGAGCGTCGCCGAGGTCAGAGCCGATACCGGCTACTACCGCCTGGCGCTGACGAAGGCGTAATTCAGAAGTTCGTGAGACTACCGATCGATCTCGCCCGCGACGCGACTACCCGGCGTGTTCTTTCGCAGTCGTGTACGCCTCGCGCACTCGACGGAACTCCTCGTGATCACCGCCGTGATCCGGATGGACCTGCTTTACTTTCTCGCGGTAGGCCGTCTTGACCTCGGCGACGCTCGCGCCCGCCGGGAGGCCGAGCACCCCGAAGGCGGCGCTCGCAGGGTCGACTCCGGTGCCTTCATCGAGTGCGAGATCGGGAGTGTCGAACGGCAGTCGCGAACCGAGATGGACACCGGGGAGTTCGTGCTCGACGAGAACGGCGTGCGTCTCCGACCGCTGGATCCGGTAGTACACCCGTGCGTCGAACGTGATCGCCACGTCACGTTTCGGGAGGTAGAACGCGACCGGTTGGCTACAGACCGGATGGTTCTCGGCGAACGGTTCGTCGATCGATCGGAGGTACTCGCGGATCTCGCGCCGGCGCTTTCCCTCGCCGGTGAGCCGCGTCGAATGCTGGACGGTGGTCGGGAACAGTCGCGCGCCGACGACGAACACGCCGGCGACGACCACGACGGAGCCGAGGGCGAGGATCGCGCTGAGAACCAACCATTCGGACAGCAGGGCGGTCACCGCTTCTGGCACGCCCGACGGTAGGCGTCGCCGAGTTATAAGCGACTCGACGGCAGCGGCCGGGTCGTGTCGATCTACGAACTCAGCCCGTAGTGACCTGGTTCGTCGTCGCTCGCGGGCTCGGCGAAACAGAGCGCGTCGGCGTTCGTAACCATCCATGGGATCGCCCAGTCGAGCAGCACGTCCTCGGTCTCGACGTCGAGTTCGGTGTCGGGATCGAGCCCTTGCAGGAGTCGTGCGATCTCGTAGACGGTGTACATCGTGTCGGGATCGAGCACCTCGTCGGGGGCACGGAACTCGAACGGCCGCACGCGATCGAACGACGATTTCGGTCGGGGCATACGGTCGCTACGCCGAACCGGCCTAAATCCCCAGCGATGTGGTCGTGCTCGTGCCGTTGCTACTATCGGGATTCGAAGAAGGATTCATACATTCGACCCGTTACTCTCCGGTAGTCGCCAGATACATCCCACGAGATACAGGACGCGTATCGGTCGTATGTGTCAGCGATGATTCTTGCGATCCTTATGCTTCAGCACATCCTATTCGCCGTATCGATGACCAACACGGAACGTGACTATCACGGCTACACCCCGATGGATTACGATGCGGACAGCGAGGCGGATGCGGTGTACCAGCGGTGTCTGTCCTCTCTTCTCACGCATGCTCCAATCAAGCGCGATGATACCGTGGTCGATATCGGCACTGGCACAGGTATCGTCGCTTTCGAACTTGCGTCGAAGTGTGACCACGTGGTAGGGCGAGATATCTCCGACGAGTGGCTCCAGTACGCCCGGGAGAAGGCTGAACGGCGCAGTATCGACAACGTCTCGTTCGACCACGGGTCGTTTCGTGAACCGAACGTTGCAGAATCGGTGGATGTCGTTGTCGCCAGTTACGCCCTGTATATGGCCTACGACGAAGGAGGCGAGGACGAATTACGCGCGGCCATCGACGGTCTCGCGGCGTTGAATCCGCGGTGTATAATTGTGGCCGACAAGATGCGCTTCGGGCCGACGCAGACCACAAGCGATTACGAAACACTGCCACCGATGGGAACTGTCGCCACTCTCCTCGCAAGTGCAGGCTTCACGCTCACCGCTGTCGAATTCATCACCGAGACAGTCGGTGTCCTCATCGCCACTCGATAGCCCCATACCACCAGTCATCGACCAGACACTCAGTTAACAGATTTACCGGAATTTGAATGAATCTCATTCAACGAGCGGGTGCTGAGTACATCCTCCGAGTCGGTCACGCTAATCACAGCCAACCAAGAACCTACTATGTCAGAAAATGTGAACACTTCTGCGAATCAGTATCGCTGCGTGGGCGGTTCGGCCCCGCACTCGGCACTATGGCTTGACAATCGGGCGCACAAAAATCGTGAGTTCGGGAACTACTCGTGGTTCGACGTGGTCTTCTCGAAGTTCTCCGCGGCCGCGTCCCAGTCGACGACCTCGAAGAACGCGTCGATGAAGCTGCCACGGTCGGGACCGTAGTCGTAGTAGTACGAGTGTTCCCAGACGTCGAGCGCGAGCACGGGATGGGCTCCCCAGAGCGCGCCCTCGTCGTGATTGTCGACCGCCACGTTCCGCAGCTGGTTGGCGACCGGATCGTAGACGAGCAGCGCCCAGCCCGAGGCGGCCGACGCGGCGGCCTCGAACTCGCCCTTCCAGCCCTCGTAGGAGCCGAAGTCCTCCTCGATGCGGTCGGCGAGTTCCCCCGAGGGCTCGCCGCCGCCGTTCGGATCCATGTTCTCCCAGAACATGGTGTGGAGGTAGTGCCCACAGCCGTTGTGGGTCACGTTACCGAGCGCACCACCGGTCGAGGAGTAATCGCCCGACTCGCGGTTCTCGGCGAGCGTCTCCTCGGCGCTGTTGAGCCCGTTGACGTAGCCCTGATGGTGGGTGTCGTGGTGCCACGTCAGTACCTGCTCGGAGATGTGCGGCTCGAGCGCGTCGTAGTCGTACGGAAGCGGTGGAAGCTCCGCGTTCGAGTGTTCGGACATGATCAAATCCTCCACCCGGTACATCGCCGCGACGGCTGTTAAAGGTTGAGGAACGGATGGTAGCACGCCACACGGACAGGGCGACTGCACCGGAATCGACGGTCGCCGATCACACTGGATGGCGTGCGAGCTTCCGGTCAGTCATCGCCGCGCGCCCGCTCGAACATCGCGATGGCTTCCTCGCGGCGCTCGCCGTGATCGCAGATCGGAGCGGGGTACTCGGGGGCGAGCTCCTCACGTTCCTCCTCGTCGAGTTCGTGCCACGAGTGGATGTCGTCGGGGTTGACGCCGTCGAGTTCCGGTATATGCGTCGTGATGTACTCGGCGTCGGGGTCGTAGCGCTCGCCCTGGGTCATCGGGTTGAAAATCCGAAAATAGGGCTGAGCGTCCGTCCCCGTGGAGGCGGCCCACTGCCAGCCCCCGTTGTCGTTCGCGGTGTCGTGGTCGACGAGTCGCTCGCGGAAGTGGTCGTAGCCCGCACGCCAGTCGAGCAGGAGGTCCTTCGTGAGGAAGGAGGCGACGATCATCCGCACGCGGTTGTGCATGTACGCCTCCTCGCGGAGCTGGCGCATCCCGGCGTCGACGATCGGGTAGCCCGTCTCGCCGGCCTTCCACGCTGCGAGGTCCTCGGCGTCCTCCCGCCACTCGATTTGGTTCTCGTAGTCCTTGTAGTTCCGCGTCACCACGTTCGGATTATAGTAGGTCACTTGCGTGTAGAACTCCCGCCACGCGAGCTCCTCTCGGTAAGTCTCGACCGACTCGCGCTCATCCTCGTTCTCGGCGTCGTCCAGCGCCGCCGCGGTGCGTTCGGTGACCTCACGGATGCCGATGGTGCCGTACTTGAGATCCTGGGAGAGCCGCGAGGTCCCCCCGCGAGCGGGGTATTCGCGCTCCTCGTCGTACTCGAAGATCGGCGACTCACAGAACCGATCGAGGCGCTCGCGTGCCGCCTCGGTGCCCGCCGGAGGAAGGGTCGCGTCTGGCTCCTCGAACCCCAGGTCGTCTAGTGCGGGAAGCTCGTCGCCCTCCACGTCGGCGAGCGCGTCGGTGTCGGGGGCCGGAACGGGATCGGCCTTTTCGCGGTCGAGCCACTTATCGCCGAAATAGGAGAACACCGCGTAGGGGTCGCCGTCGTTCGTGGTGATGGTGCCTGGCTCGTGGTGGACTGCGTCGTGGTACTGCTCGTGATCGACGCCCGCCTCGTCGAGCGCCGCACGGACCGCCTCGTCGCGCTCCTGGGCGAGGCCCGTGTAGTCGTGGTTCCAAACCACGCCGTCGGCCCCGTGCTCGTCGACGAGTTGTGGGAGTTCCTCGGCAGGGTCGCCCTGAACGACGATCAGGTCGCTGTCGCGCTCGCGATACCACTCGCGGAGCCAGACGAGCGCCTCGTGCAGGAACGCCACCCGTGGCGGGGCGGCGTGTTCCAGCACGTCGGGGTCGAAGACGAAGACCGGGAGGACGGGGCCATCGTCGGCGGCCGCGGCGAGCGCGCGGTTGTCCGCCGCGCGGAGGTCGCGCCGGTGCCAGTGAAGTCGCATACGAGGGACAGGAGCGGCTGCTCCCTAAACCACCGGGTAGCGGTACGCCGTGTGCGCGACCGTGGGAGAGCGACGGCCGCTGGAATCGGCAAGGATCCCACCAGCCGGCGGCGTCCACGTTGGCGAGTATCCTGCGGTTGACGCCCGAACAGTTTTGATACCACGACGCATGATCTGGCGTATGCCGGACGACGACGAACGCCAACTCGCCGAGGACAGTCCGCCACGGATGGTGCTCTGCCAGCGCTGTAGCGAGGAGTTCGACTGGCAGAAGGACTCCTGTCCCCACTGCGGGTGGGACAGGGTCGACTGGACCGAACGGGGGCGCTACGGGCTCGCAAAATCGGGCTGACGGGCGGTTGGAGGAGGTGACGGCGCTTCGCTACTCGTCTTCCTCGATCGTGACGCCGTTGCGGGCCTCGTGGAGTTCCGCACAGATGCCACCCTGGCCGCTGATGTTCGTCTTCGCCAGGCGCGCGCGGTGCTGCACCCTCTCGAACCCCCCGACCGGAATCGGTTCGTCGTCGGCAGTGGCGAACAACCGATCAGTTGGCTCCGTGACGAGGCCGACCGTCTCGGCCTTCTCGACGTACGCAGCCAGCGGTTCGGCCGGCACTGGGACGACGAGTCCGCCGTCGGCGAGCGAGACGAGCGCGCGCTCGTCGCCGAGGCTGAGGTCCGTGCGCCGCAGCGAGACGATCTGCTCGGGACGAACGTCGGCCCTCGTCAACGCCGCGATGGCGTCGTACTGCCGCGCCATCCGCGCCTTCTCGTCGAGCGATCGACGGACAGCCTCGATCCCGCCGTCGGCGTCGTCGAAGACTTTCTCGAAGCGCAACCCCTCATTCACGCCGCGGTTGACCTCCTCGGCATGCATGTGGTCGGTCAGTTCGACCGTACATTCCTCCACGAGACCGCACGGTTCGTCGACGATCACACGGTCGCCGTCGGC